>JACSSI010000145.1 GCA_014879345.1 Anaerolineae bacterium
GAAAGGTCTGGTAACGGCCGTTTCGCCCAAAGATAAATATCAACTACCTCAATATACGCATGGATTCATTAGGAGTTGCACATCACTCCCACTCAATCGTCCCTGGCGGCTTAGATGTAATATCCAGCACCACCCGGTTCACCCCTGGCACTTCATTCACAATGCGGCGGCTCACATGCGCCAGCAAATCATACGGCAGTCGTGCCCAGTCGGCCGTCATGAAATCCTCCGTAGTCACAGCTCTGAGCGCGATGACCTCCTGATACGTCCGGTTATCACCCATCACGCCCACACTCTTCACAGGCAGCAAAACCGCAAACGATTGTTGTGTGCCATGCTTGAGCATTGTGGCCTTGCGCAGCTCTTCCACAAAAATATCATCAGCTTCCCGCAGCGTTTCCAGGCGTTCCCAGGTGATTTCGCCTAAGCAGCGAATGGCTAAACCCGGCCCCGGGAACGGTTGCCGCCAAATAATACTATCTGGCAGCCCCAATTCTGTGCCGATACGGCGCACCTCATCTTTAAAAAGCAGACTCAATGGCTCCACCAACTCAAAATCCATATCATCTGGCAACCCACCAACATTGTGATGGGTTTTAATCACATGAGCATCCTTCTTATCTTTACCTGCGCTCTCAATAACATCAGGATAGATAGTACCTTGCGCCAAAAAGTCGATTTTGCCCAGTTTATTGGCCTCGCGCTCAAAAATACGCACGAATTTTTCGCCGATAATTTTACGTTTACGCTCTGGCTCCGTAATCCCATCCAGCGCTTCCAAATATTCCTCAACCGCATTCACCGCAATGAGATTCATACCTTGTTCGCGGCCAAAGGTCTCTATCACCTGTAACGCCTCATTCTTGCGCAACATGCCATGATCCACAAAGATGCAGACTAACTGCTCACCAATCGCTTTATGCAGCAAACCCGCAGCCACAGCCGAATCCACACCACCACTCAAACCTAAAACCACCCGTCCATCACCCACTTGCTGCCTGATTTCAACCACTTGTTCTTCTATAAAATTGGCAGGCGTCCAATCCGGTTGACAGCCGCAAATCTGCCGCACAAAGTTTTCTAACACGACTTTGCCCTGCGGCGTATGAACCACTTCGGGATGAAATTGCACAGAATAATAATGGCGCTCTGGATCAACGGCCGCAGCAAAGGGAGAGTTGCCGCTATGGGCAATCGGGTGGAATCCTGGCGCTAAAGCCTCCACTTTGTCTCCATGACTCATCCAGACCTGCTGAAAATGTTTACCATTGGCATCCAATTCATCGCTTAATTGCCAATTTTGAAAGAGTAGATTGTCCGTTTCATCAATTTTGAGCGTGGCTGGTCCATATTCCCGTTTTTGACTGTGACCCACCGTGCCGCCTAGTCGGTAAGCAAGCAGTTGCATACCGTAGCAGATGCCTAAAACGGGGACACCACTGTCAAGCACGTAACTGGGTAAAGTTGGGGCACCTTCATCATAAACGCTGTTTGGCCCACCACTGAGGATGAACCCTTTTGGGTTTAAGGCCATGATGGTTTCAGGCTGGGTGCGCCAGGAGTAAAGTTCACAATAAACATTGGCTTCCCGCACCCGACGGGCGATGAGCTGTGAATATTGGGAGCCATAATCGAGAACGACAATGGTATCATGTTGTCTGGTTTTTTTTGGCATAAGATTACCTTTGCCAACGAGAGCCCCTAAGGGTTTTAGGTTTCGTGGCATTGAATTACTCGATACCAAACCGTCAGGGTCTGGGTGGTTTTAAGCAACGACAATCTTGCCGTCATCCATGCTGGTGATGGTGGCGGCAGCTTCAATGGGAACGCCCCAATGTTCGAGTGCTTCACGGCCGCCTTCAAATGATTTCTCGACAACAGCGGCAATGCCTAGCAAGGTTGCCCCGCTGCTTTGCACAATGCGGGCAAGCGCGTCAATAGTGCGGCCGCTGGCGAGGAAATCATCAACAATGAGAATGCGGTCTTCTGCGTGTAGAAATTCAGGCGAAACCATGAGCATCACTTCACCTCCCTTGGTGTGGCTGGGCGCAGAGTCGATATAGACCGGCTCTTTCATGGTGATGGGCTTGTGTTTACGGGCGTAAACGATAGGGATGTTGCCCATTGCTTTGCCAGTCATCACGGCCGGAATGATGCCACTCACTTCAGCAGTGAGGATGCGTGTGGGTTGGGTGTGAGCGAACCGTTGGGCAATGTCTGCTCCAATTGCTTCCATTAAATTGGCATCTAGTTGATGGTTCAAAAAACTATCAATTTTGAGGATACCACGTCCTAGATTTTGACCTTCTATTTCAATTCTTTCTTTAAGCGTGTGCATGATTTTTAACCTGATTTTGGAATGTTTTGGCTGTTTAGCCCCTTTTGCGTATCTTTGTTAATCTTATATCATCGTGTTTGTGAGGGCTATAGTGAAAAGCCTCTAAAAAATTTAAATATTTGAGAAGAGTTTCACAAATTCGGCTTGACGTTAACTGGTGGGTATTTTATAATCCGCTAAAGCGTTCAAAAAAAATTGAAAGTTGTGAACAAGGCAAATATTATGGTAATCGAAATCTTGGAAAAAGGGCTGGAAGCTGTTGAAGATCAACTGGCCTCTGTGGTTCGTAGTGACATCTCTGTTTTAGAAGATGCGAGTTTGCACATCGTCTCTTCCGGTGGCAAACGGGTGCGGCCACGGATGGTGCTTTTGGGCTATTTGGCGGCTGGCGGTACGGATATTGATTCTGTGGTGCCGTTGGCGGCTGCTGTGGAAATGGTGCATACAGCCACGCTTGTTCATGACGATATTAATGATCACAGCTTAACTCGTCGGGGCAAGATTACGGTTCATGCTCGTTGGGGGCGCACGTTTGCCCTGTTGACGGGTGATTATCTTTTTACGAAGGTTTATGAGTTAATGGCACCTTATGGTGTGGAACCTAATATTATTATTGCTGATGCCTGCACGAAATTGGTGGAAGGGGAAACGCTGCAAGCGGCTGCTGCCAAATCTGGTTCTATGGATCGAGAGACGTATAAACAGATTATTAGCTTGAAAACGGCGAGTTTGTTTGAGGCATCGGGGCGGCTGGGTGCGCTTATTGCCGGGGGTGATGAAGAGACTGTTGAGGCGTTGGCAAAATATGCGTATAACCTGGGCCTGACATTCCAAATTGTGGATGATATTTTGGATATTATTGGGGATGCTGAGGCAATGGGCAAGCCTACTGGTCTGGATATTAGCCAGAATCGAGGTGTGGCGATGGCTCAGAATGGCGGTGAGGATGTGAAAACGGCCGTTGTCGAGTTAGAAATTGAAGAAGAAACAGACCCCTTTAAGCTGATGATGCAGAATTTACGTGAATCGGGAGCTGTGGAAGTGGCACGTTTTCAGGCAGAAGAGATGTCTAGACGAGCCAGACAAGCACTGGCACACGTGCCGCCATCAGAGGCGCGAGATGAGCTGGAAAACCTGATTGACCTGGTTTTAGAACGGGATCACTAAACGACTAAAAGCCCATTCAACAGTGAATGGGCTTTTTTTGAGCAACGTTTTGTCCTGATTTGGGTTTTAATCTTCTGGCAGGATTTGGTGGGGACAGTTAAAATTGGGAATTTAGATCATTTGGTGCGCGTACGATAGATTAATAAATTTTATAGACTAGATTGCATATTTTTGGAATATGAGATTTTGTTTGGTTAGGAGATGAAGGATGACTAGTGCTGAAACGAGAGGAAGAATATCCCTCACACCACCAATGCTTCATGATGTTGAATATTATAAAAAAGAAGGCATTTATTTTTATTTAGAGGCTACACAGGAGCTGCTGCCAAACGGCCGTGTTGATGTGATCAACTATGGTGAAATGATCATGTTGGGCAGCTATTCTTATTTAGGGCTTATTGGGCATCCCAAAATCAATGAGGCGGCAAAAGCGGCCATCGACAAATATGGCACGGGTACGCATGGTGTACGTTTGTTGGCTGGTTCTTTGGATTTGCATAATCAACTGGAAGAACGCATTGCCAAATTCAAGAAGACAGATGGCGCGATCACTTATTCCAGCGGCTATGCTACCAATTTAGCGACAATTTCTAGCTTGTTACGCAAAGGCGATACGGTTATTAGCGATAAGCTAAACCATGCCAGTATTGTGGATGGTTGTATGCTGGCAATGGCTCACCATGTACGCTTCCGCCATAATGACATGGATCATCTGGAGCGGCGGCTACATGCGGCTGATCCTGATACCCGTAAACTGGTTGTGGCTGATGCCGTTTTCAGCATGGATGGCGATATTATTGATCTGCCCAATATGGTGAAACTGTGCAAGAAATATGACGCTTATTTGATGATTGATGAAGCTCACTCGATTGGTGTGCTCGGTGAAACGGGGCATGGCATTGAAGAACATTTTGATCTGCCGCCCGATTCTGTGGATATCAAGATGGGGACTTTGAGCAAGACGATTCCCAGTGCCGGTGGCTATGTGGCGGGTAATGAACAATTGATTACCTTCCTCAAACATGAGGCGCGGGCATTCATCTTTTCGGCGGCGGTGCCACCTCCTTCGGCGGCAGCGGCGAAAGCGGCTTTTGATGTGATTGATGAGGAGCCGTGGCGCGTGAAAAAGGTGCAGGAAAACTACAAAGGGTTTGCTAATAAGCTGCGTGAGGCGGGTTATGATTTGCTGCAAACGGAAACGGCGATTGTGCCGATTGTGTGTGGTGATGTGGAACCGGCCGTGCGTCTAGCGAATTATTGCCAGCGGAATGGTATTTTTGTGCAGGCGGTGGTAGCGCCGGTTGTGCCGGCCCATCTTTCCCGTTTGCGTGCTTGTGTTTTGGCTTCACACACCAAGGAAGACCTGGATTACTGTGCTAATGTGATGATTGAAGGTGGTAAAGCGCTAGGGATTATTTAGTTTTCAGCAGACAGTTTTCAGTGAACAATGGGTCGGTGGCTTAGAGATGAGTGACCGACCTTTTTTATTGTGACGCGGTTGCTGAAAGGTGAAAATGCCAGTGCCCAATAGATATGATTGCAGCTTACTGAAAACTGTACATTGAAAACTGTACGCTGCATGTAGCCTCTTCGTTAGGTTAGCGGTAGTAATTTGAGATAAACTGGCGAACGGTGATTTTATGAGTTCTTTTTCTGACAAATCTTCTTGGCGGGATAGACCGACCAGTTCTATTGTGGTGATGGGGCTGTTGTTGGGGGGAACGGCCGTTCTCGGCGGGTTAGTGCTTGCTTTTGGCGGGCCGCTGGCTGGCGCGGCATTGTTTGCGGCGCTCATCGTGGGGCTGGTGGTGCTGCGTGACATCGAAATTGGTTTTTGGGGCGTGATTTTGGTGGTCTGTTTACTGCCATTTGCCACACTGCCCATTGATATTGGTTTGACGCCCACTTTTCTGGATATGGCGTTGGGGGCTGTGTTTGCCATTTGGGGGTTAGGGCTGGTGACGGGGCGACAACGGACGGTTGTGATGTCGCCGTTGACCATTCCCTTGGGCATTTTCATTGTGGTGGCGGTGTTTGCCTTTATCTTTGGTCTTGGTAATGGACCATTGACGCCTACGCTGCTGCGTAAATTTGCTGAATTGATTCTGAGCCTTTCCTTTGTTCTGATTATCATTGACTATGCTACAACCTGGCTTCGTTTGGAACGGTTGGTGAAGGTGGTGATTTTGGCGGGTGCGGGTGCGGCGGTGATTGCTATTGGTTTGTGGTTGATTCCTGAAGATGCGGCCAACACGGGCTTGAATCTATTGACACGTTTGGGGTATCCGGGCGGCTGGGTGATTCGTTATATTGAGGAGAATCCGGCACTATCGGAGCGGGCAATTGGCACCTCTGTTGATCCGAATGTGTTGGGCGGGTTGCTGTTGATGATTGGGGCTTTGATGGGGCCGCAGTTGGTATCGAAACGGCCGTTATTTCCCCGTTGGCTCACGTATCTGTTATTTGGCACGATTTTGCTGGGTCTTATCCTCACATTTTCGCGTAGTGCGATGTTTGGTCTGGCGGCTGGTTTTGGGTTTATTGCCGTGCTGCGTTATCGGCGGCTGATTCCATATATGGCTGTTGCGGGTATTTTGTTTTTGCTGCTGCCGATTACGCAGGGATATGTAGCCCGTTTTGTGGAGGGGGTTTTAGGGCAAGACCTGGCGACGCAGATGCGTTTTGGTGAGTATAAAGATGCTCTGATTCTTATTCAGCGGTATCCATTGTTTGGCGTGGGCTTTGCAGGCACACCGGATATTGACATCTACCTGGGTGTTGCCAATGTTTATTTTACGATTGCGGAAGTGATGGGACTGGTGGGGTTGTTATCCTTTTTTGCGGTGATTATTGGTGTATTTGTTTATGCGTTTCTCAACCGCAACATCATCAGAACGTATCCACGACAGGATGCGGTCTGGTTGGGTTTACATGCAGCGTTGGTGGGGGCGTTGGCGGCGGGTATTTTTGATCATTACTTGTTTAATATGGAATTCCATCATGCGGTGACGGCGTTTTGGCTGCTGGTAGGGCTGGCTATTGCGTCAACGCGGGTGGGAAGTGTTGCGATTGACGATTAGCTTAGTCGTCACAGTTGAAATCGGTGACGAAGATTTTTTTCTCGGCGGTTTGCCCGTCACCAGCTACGACTTTACCGGTGCCGATGACTGGATCCCCTGCTAGATTATTGATCTCGAAGCCAAAGCCTTCAGTTAAGGAGCCGGTTAACTTTTTACCGTTCCAATAGTAGGTATAACGGCCGTTTCCACCCTGACCTTGCATATAAATTGTGCGATAGGCGGCGTCATTTTCGCAGCGACTGCCTGGCAAGGGATACAAATCCAGGCTGAGGGCGGGACAGTTGCCGTTTGGGCAGGTGTTGGTTGTAGTGTTATTTGGGCTTGTCGGCACCTTTGGTAACGCCTCAAAATCACCTGTCCAAAGCACCCGTTCTCCAAAGATGTACCCTGCTACGGCATCATTATTGAGCACATAAAGCCAATTTCCGCTTTCCGATCGCCCCAAAACATTAACTTGATCCCCTATCTCCACAATGGCGAGTTCGGCCGCAGCCGGGTCTGGTGATGCAAAAATGCTGGAGTCGAGCAGGATCGTAGCAGCGGTATCTGTTTGTTCTGGTTTGGTTGTAGCTGTGGGTAATGGGGTGGGAACAGCCGTTGCTGTTTCCGTTGCCATTATGATTTGTTCAACCACGGGGGTGGTGGCTGGCAGGGTTGCTGTTGGCACGGGTGTGGGCACGTCGTGTGTGCTGGTGGGAATTGGCATTGTGGTGGCGGTGTTTGGGGAGGAATCAGCGGCAAGGATGGTAGAACGGCCGTTAATTACGCCATCACCACTGCCAATAATCATAAACAGTCCAATAACCACAAACGTGCCAGCCCAGAGTAATTTTTGTCTAACTTGTTTTGTGCCAATGGGTAAAATTCGCCTGGACTGGACAGCGCGATTTTGTCTAGAAGCTGACTGAAGGGATGCTAATTCATGGGATGGTAATGGATTTTTGGCTAGTACGACTTGTTCTTTTTCATTGTCTGCCCATTTTCGTGGCAGATACCGATTATCACTCCCGTTGGTCATTGCCTTGGTGCGGTCTGTTATATATTCATACAGTTCAGAAAGGGTAACCAGGCCATCATTATTGACATCTGCCGCGCCGCTCTCCAGACCGTCGATAAAAAATTGAGAAAATCGGGATGGTTCTGGTTTGCCACTGACACCATTTCCCTGCCAAACGTAATGAATTGAATCGCTGGCGCTGAGAATCAGCCGGTCTTGTCCATGACGGCTAAAGGTGGCACTGGTATCAATTGCTTTGCCTACAACACCTGGTAAATAGTGGGTGGGACGCTTGTCAGAAAGGAGCACTTTGCTGAAAAAGCAGTCCATAATCAATATCTGTTTTCGAGCGCGACTGCCGTCCATTTCATCCGCTAAAAAGACACCAGAGATGCCGGTAGCGCGAATTAACTCATGATCGGTTGTTTTTGTGGCAAAATGAATGTGTCCGTTTCCATCTAATGCAGCGTGGCCCGAAAAATAAATTAGTAGTGTGTCATCATGTCTTTTGTCGGCAAAGAAACGGGATATGATGCGGCGTATCTCGTCTCCAGATTGATTAATTACACAAGTTACTTCATCAAAATCACCTATGTTGGGATTTTTAAGAAGTTCGACCAGCTTTTTTGTATTGGTTTGTGGTGCTGTAAGTTGGTCTAAAAATGGGTCTTCGAAGGTGTCTGTGTGAATAAGCAGGGCATATCGGCGGTTTTGAGGAACGGCCGTTTCCTCACCTTCATCTTGCGCTGTTGACCCTTCCAATTTGCCCGCGACCTGAGCCAAATCATCTGCTAACCTTCTGGCTGTTTGAAACCGCTCTTCTGGATTTTTTGCCATTGCTTTGATGATGACATTTTGGCTGGCGACTGGCAGTTCAGGCTGCATATCGCGCACGCTGGGAATTGGTTCAAAAATGTGTTTAACTGCCAACCCGATTGGTGTATTTGTTTGATAGGGGTGCTGCCCAGAAAGCATCTCAAACAGGATAACGCCGAGGGAATAAATATCAGAACGGCCGTCTAAATTTGACTCTCCTTGAATTTGCTCCGGACTCATATAAGCGGGTGTGCCTACCGCGCCGCCAGTTTCCGTTAGTTTTGTATGTTCAAACGTAAATTTAGCTGTGCCAAAGTCAGAAATAAAAGGGTCATTACGTTGGTCAAAAAGAATATTACTGGGTTTCAGATCTCTGTGGAGAATGCCCTTTCCGTGCACTTCATCTAGCGCAGGAGCAAGCCTGCTTATAATTCGGCTCACTTCATTGATGGGCATGGCTCCTTGTTTCAAGCGGTCAGTTAAAGAACCGCCAGCCATGAAGCGCATCACCAAATAAGGTTGTCCGTCCTGCTCACCAAAATCATGTACAGAGACAATAGCCGGGTGATCCAGGGATGCTACAATTTTTGCCTCTCGGTCAAAACGGCGGCGGAAATTACCGTGGTGCAGCAGTTCGCGGGGAAGCAGCTTGATAGCGACATCCCTGTCAAAATGGGGATCATGAGCTAAGTAAACGGTAGACATGCCACCACGTCCCAGCTCTGCCTTAATACGGTAGCGTCCAATCTTATCTGGTAACATCAATTTGATTATAAATTGAGAGAAAGGCACAACAAGGCATTATTCGCGTCTTATTCACGGTGAAAAGATAGGACTTACGTCCTATTTGTTTGTGCATTTTCACCTTCAATCCTTTCCTTTTTTCTCGCTTTATGTTACCTTGTGACAGACATTTATTCTGGGCGTGACCTCTGCTATAATGTGGAATAGAAACGGCCGTTTTCAGAGCTTTGAAAACTGTAATCAAAAAA
>JACSSI010000146.1 GCA_014879345.1 Anaerolineae bacterium
AAAATAAAACCGCGAAGGGCGCGGAGAACGCAGAGGCAACCCTTCGGCAAGCTCAGGATAAAATCTGCGTAATCTGCGTAATCTGCGGATTTATATTTTTTTATGGTGTTGAATCCTTCGTAAATAATCCTGCCTGACGTTGCGGACTGGATTTATTCTGGTTCCCAGCCTAACGAGACAGCCTTGTTTAGGTGGGTTTCGCTGATTTCAGCCCGGTAATGAGTGCTGGTGGGACAGCCACAGGCAGCACATACCATCAATTCTGTGGTAGTAACATCAAAGACGTTAATGCCAGCGGCTGTAAGACCGGCTTTTGCATCTTGCTCGCTTTTATATTTGCTGGCAGATGTGTCTTCACATTGCAGGCCTAATGGGTACAGCACCCAAACTGTGCCAACGTTTACGGGATAGGGGTCAATGGTGGGGTATTCTTCTGGGGCTGGATAGCCTTCGGGAAGGGGAATCGCGGTAGGGGGTAGACCTGGGTAAGGAACCGGTATTTCCACTGGATCACCAGATTGAGTTTCTGTTGTTGGGGTGGGTCTGCCTTGAGCAGGGTTGGTGGTGCGTGTTTCGGTTGAAATTGATGAGCCGCAAGCTGATATGATCAGCGAAATGAGGAAAAGTAATGTGATGTTGGGTTTTTTCATGCCTCACTCTCTAGTAATTTGAATCTATTAGCAATTAAGCCAGTCTGATTTATGGTTAATGCCCACAATTTTACCTCAACTTATGATTGCTTCCATGAATGTTCAATTATGATTGGTTTTATTTATTACTTAATACTTTATGTTTTGCACTGGTTCGTGGTAGAATGCCGCGCTAATAATGGGTATATCATTTGAGGAGAAAGAAACTATGAAACGAATTATTTTACTACTTGCTATCGGCTTGTTGCTGGCAGCTTGTGGTTCGACGACAACGGAAACGGCCGTTTCCGTTCCCGAAGCACCTGCCCAAGCAGAAACGGCCGTTCCCGAGGCAGAAACATCGTCTGATGAGTCACCTTCAGAAGCAGCCGCTATCCCTGGATTCCCGGCTACGACTGTGGCAGAAGCCAGTGTTGTGCGGGATAGTGACTGGACAAAAGGTACAGACGATCCCCTTGTTTCCATCATCGAGTATGGCGACTTTCAATGACCGGGGTGCGCAGGCATTTCGCCTGTGCTAGAGCGTCTGGTAGACGCCTACCCGGAACAAGTACAATTGGTTTACCGTCATTTCCCCTTAAACTCCATTCATGACAACGCTCAAAAAGCGGCTGAAGCAAGTGAAGCGGCTGGTGCGCAAGGTCAGTTTTGGGCTTACCATGATCTGCTGTTCGAAAAAGCACCTGAATGGAGCAGCCTTGGCCCCAATGAGGCTCAGGACTATTTTGTAGGTCTTGCCGACGAATTGGGTTTGGATGCCGACAAGTTTGCTCAAGAATTAGCCGACGGCGTGTATGCCGAGTATGTGTCTGGTTTGGAGCAGGAAGCGGTAAATATCGGCTTAACTGGTACACCTACTGGCATTATAAACGGCCGTCTTGCAGATGGGCTGCCGCCCGATTACACTGTTTGGGCTAATTTCGTAGAAGATGTGATTGCCAGTGAAACAGTCATGAAAGATTTGGAAACAATGCAGTATGATGCCCCCCCCGAGATGACTTTAGAAGAGGGCGTGCAGTACACCGCCCGTGTTACTATGGAAAATGGGGACGAATTTGTTATTGAGTTGTATCCAGAATCTGCGCCGTTAACCGTCAACAACTTCATTTTCTTGGCGAATGAAGGCTGGTTTGATGGCGTGACGTTCCATCGTGTATTGCCTGGATTTGTGGCGCAAACGGGTGATCCCACCGGAACCGGTATGGGTGGCCCTGGCTATGCCATTCCCAATGAAATCGATCCCAATTTGTCCCATGCAGAGAAGGGGATGGTAGCTATGGCAAATTCTGGCCCCGACACCAACGGCAGTCAATGGTATATCACCTATGATGATGTCAGTCAGTTGGATGGCGGCTATACAATTTTTGGCAAAGTGATTGAAGGCATGGATGCGGTTGAAGCGATTACACCACGTGATCCTTCCCAGGATCCGAATGCGGCTCCTGGTGATGTTATCAAAAGCATCGTCATTGAGGAAACTGCGCCTTAATTACAACCTTATCTGGGAGTGAGGTTCATTTTGAAGAACCTCCCCCCCCTCATGGTGGGAAAAATGCGAAAGGGGAATTGGAGTATCGTGGGGTTCGTTTTATTGCTGGCATTGGCGACTTTAGCTTGTGCTGTGCCTGGTTTTGAAGAACCGAAGCCTAATTCTACGCCAACGGCCGTTGGCGACACCATGTATTTCAATATCCCCGCCTATACCTATCAACTGTCGCCGGGTGATACCATTCCAGGGACGGGGTTGCGCTTCAATGACCGTGTGGGTGATGCCTATCAGGTTAACATCGACGGGCAAACCACCTCGAAGCGTTCAGGTGATTCATTTTACTGGAGCGGAGTCCTGGCTCCTGGCGTTTTCGCCAACTTCAACTTACGCCTCACAACCTCACTACCTGGTGGAATGCCCGTTGTCGGCCCTGTTGAGATCATTGTTTTGAATCCGCTGCCAGCGGAAGTTGCTTCGGTGCCCCAGGCTGAGAATATGCTGTCTTTCTCAAATATAGTGGCGGATTACACAGTGCCGGTAGGGTTTGCCATCCCCGGTACGACGCTTATTTATGAGGGAATTGAACAGCGAGGGCAGGGCGGCCAATTGACTGATTTTGCACGGTTGAGTGGCACTTCTGGCTACCCATATCTGGCTTTTGGTGATTCTCTGGTTTGGACGGGCAAACTGCTTGATAACGTGTTTATTCAGTATAACTTGCGGGTAACGAGCTTGAAGGAAGATTCGCTGCGGCTTTCTGGCACAGCAGAATTATGGGTGCTGCCCAAAACGTAATAAACTGTTTGCAACATTATTGTAGTTAGTGGTAACTATTCAGCTAGACCAATCAGGCTTACTCGTGAGATAGCTATGTATCTTAGCCAATCCTGACAGGTCTTACTCAATACGCTTGATTGTTGTAGGAGTAATACATGCGCTCATCATCGTTGACAATGCCGCTAGAGCCATTTGTGGCTAATAATGTCTACACCCATTTATCAGCAGTGGGTAATGGTACGCCGCCTTCTTTTCAGGAAGTGAAAACAGTGCTGCCAGTTCCAGAACTGCCTGAACATGCTGGTTTTGTAGAAATGTATTGGCGTGCCTGGGAGATTGCCTGGTCAAATTTGAAGCGGCCGAACAGTCAAAATGGCTTCATCGCTCCGTATATGAAGGCAGTGAATCGACCTGTTTTGTCGATGTGGGAAAGTAGTTTTGCCTCATTGTATGGGGTTTATGCCAGACGTGGGTTTGATTTTGTGGGGGCGTTGAATAATTTTTATGCCCACCAACATGATGACGGCTTTATTGTGCGGGAAATTAGCACGGAAGATGGACAGGATTTGTTTTTCCCGTATGGGCCTAATGCTACGGGGCCAAATTTTTTGGCCTGGGTGGAATGGCGTCATTATCGGATAACCGGGGATAACGGCCGTTTAGCCAAAGTTTTCTGGCCGTTGATGGCACTGCATCGCTGGTATCGTGCCAACCGCACCTGGCCCAATGGCATGTATTGGGCAACTGGAGAAAGCAGCGGTCTCAGCAATCAACCCCGTGTGCCAGACAGCCGGTATCACCATCGGCATTGGACGTGGGTGGATGCCACGATGCAAGCCATCCTGGATTGTCGTATATTGGAACAGATTGGCTCCCAGCTTGAGCAGACAGATTTAGTGCGTGAATTGGCAGATGAGCGCACGGCTTTGATTCGCCTTGTGAACGAGCAGTTGTGGGATGATGATGCCAAATTTTATAAAGACGTGGATGGTAACGGCCGTTACAGCCACATAAAAAGCATCGGTGCTTACTGGGCCTTACTCGACAAAGATGTCGTGCCACCGAAACGTCTGGAGCAGTTCATCCGCCATTTGCGCGAAAATTGGGCGTTTAAATTGAGCCATCGTGCCCCATCCCAATCCGCCGATAGTGAAGGTTATAACTCAGAAACTGGTCACGGTTGCCGGGGTGGTGTGTGGCCGCCATTCAATTATATGCTTATCCGTGGTGTCGATAATGTTGGGCAAGAAAAACTTGCGCACCGCATTGCAGTTAACCACCTGAGGAATATGTGGGAAGTGTATCAACATACCGATACCATCTGGGACAATTATGCACCTGAAAAACCCGCGCAGGGCGACCCGACTGAAAAAGATTTTGTAGGCCCTTCAGGTATTGCGCCTATTGCCATGCTGCTCGAGTATGTGATTGGCATCCAGGCCGATTGGCCGCTGCGCCGCGTAACCTGGAACCGGGTGTTAGAAACGGCTGCGCCTTATGGCGTGCGTAACTATCCTTTTGGGGCAGAGGGGACGTTTGACATTGTAGGCGATGGTGAACGAGTGGTGGTGACGACGGACGTGCCTTTTACACTCACGATTCAAGACAATGGCTTTAGCATACAAACGGCTGTTCCCGCCGGAACCAGTGAAATCGACCTGACTTGAGCCTATGGATCAGCTCAAAATTGCCACCATCAATCTACACAATCGGGCAGACCGTTGGCGTGAAAGACGCCATCTCCTTGTCAACCAAATCTTCGACGCGGAGCCAGACCTCATTAGTTTGCAGGAATTGCATTTTCCCATTCGCCAGGGACAGTGGCTGCGTAATCAAATCAATATTCGGCTAGAGCAGGCAGGAAAACGGCCGTATCGTTTGTTGCTGCGCCGGAAGCGGCATTTGATTGAGGGATATTACGCAGGCGTTGGCATTCTCACAAAATTGCCAGTGCGTTACCATGATTCTCTCAACCTGGGGCATGGGGGCGATGTTGCCTTGCGCATCAATGTGGAACTGCCATCCCATCAAACACTAGATTTTGTGGCCGTGAAACTGCATCCAGGTGAGTATGAGGAAGATACCCGCCGGGAACAGGTATTGCGGCTAACTGGCTGGCTAAACGGGCGAGGCAGAGTTCCATTGCAGATTGTTGCCGGAGATTTCAATGAAGTACCCCGAGGTCTGGCTGTCCTGAGAATGAAACAAGGCTATAAATCAGCTTATGAACTGGTTTATAAACGAGAACCGCTGGCGACATTTCCGACAGCATTAAGGTTAGTGACTGATGGTCAGGGCAGTATGGAAACAGAGTTAGAAGCAAAATGTCTCGACTATATTTTTGTATCCTCTGCCATCAGGGTACAAACGATTTCGCTGTTTTGTGACAATCCTTCTGCTGAAAACGCCCTCCTGTTTCCTTCCGATCACGTAGGGCTTTTGGCAGTAGTTCGGTGCGCTTTCTGATGACTTTTGGTGTATAAACATGACACGGCATGATTGCTGACTTGTAGAGTTTAAAAAGGGAAGCAACTATCCAGGTAGAGGTTTTTTTCTCGAGGGATCCAAAGGGTTTTGGATTTTTCAACCTTTAATTACTCGAGTTTAAACCCTTTCGGTCTGGTTAATTCAAAAGTAACTACTCAGCCTATCGAGAAAGACCTGTCAGGTTTGGCCTGGTTAGATGGTGATCTTTCGAGTAAACCTGACAGGTCTACCTGAGTAGTTACGTTCAAAAAGGGAAAAGATGAAACCCACAATTACCATAATTGCGCCGGTTTATAACGAAGAGCCGGTCTTACATGAATTGTACAAACGCATTTCCGGGATTATGGATCAGCAGGAAGATAGTTGGGAACTCCTGTTGGTAGATGATGGCAGCCGAGACCGTTCAGCGGCTATCATTGCTGAACTGCACGAAAAAGATAGCCGCGTGAAGGGAATTAGCTTTTCACGCAATTTTGGTTTTCAGGAAGCAGTTACGGCCGGTATGGATTTCTCATCTGGCGATGCGGTGGTACTCACCGATGCTGATTTGCAAGACCCCCCGGAAGTGATTCCTGAGATGATTGCCAAATGGCGGGAAGGGTTTGACGTGGTTTATGGGGTGCGCACGGAGCGGGAGGGTGAAACCTGGTTCAAGCTGGTGACGGCAAAAATGTTTTACCGCATCATTCATCGTATTACCAGTGTCAATATTCCTCTGGACACCGGTGATTTCCGGTTAATGGATCGGCGGGTGGTGGATGCTATTGGTCAGATGCATGAACGGAATCGTTTTTTGAGGGGGATGGTTCCCTGGGTGGGCTTTAAGCAGACGGGTGTTTATTTTAAGCGGGATCCCCGTTTTGCCGGAGAGGCGAAGTATAGTTCTTTCCGGCGTATGTTCCGGTTTGCGATGAACGCTATTACCAGTTTTTCCTATGTACCGCTGCAATTAGCCACGTATTTGGGTTTTGCGATTGCCGCGTTGACGGCTTTGGCGATTTTGGTTGTGATATTTTTGCGGTTGTTTTCTGTGCATGCCCTGACAGGGCAGGCGACGACGCTCGTTGCTGTTCTCTTTCTGGGTGGTGTACAGTTGATTAGTCTGGGAATTATTGGTGAGTATTTGGGGCGGATTTATGATGAGGTGAAGGGACGGCCGTTATACCTGGTGCAGGAGAAGTGGGGGTTGGATGAAACGGCCGTTTCTGATGAAAAACCGGAGTCTGCCTAACCGGGTCGGTATTGGGTGGGCAGCTTAATCGTAAACACCGCTCCCTGATCCCGTCCCGGACTAGCTGCACTGATTTCGCCATCGTGGGCTTCGATAATGGCTTTGGTGATTGCCAGGCCCAGTCCGGTTCCGCCTCTGTCTCGGCTGCGGGCGCTGTCTGTGCGGTAGAAGCGGTCGAACACATAAGGCAGATGGGCGGCCTCAATACCGCCGCCAGAATCGCGTACAATGATGAAAAGCGTCTTGCCGCGCTGTTCCACAGTTACCCAGATTTCACCCCGTTCCGGTGTGTGCCGCAGGGCATTGGTCAATAAGTTGGTGACGGCTTGCCGTATTCTGCCAGAATCGACGTTGGCATAGGGTGTGGCGCCAAGCAGTTCGACTTGTAAGGAAACTTGTTGGGCCGCAGCAACTGATTTGAAGGAAACGGCCGTTTCCTTAACCAAATCCGCCATATCTACCGACTGCTTGTGCAAAACCATCTGATGTGCTTCCGCTTGAGATAAATCATACAAGTCGTCTACCAACGTGGTTAGCAACCGGGCCTGGTCTGAAAGCCGCACGATTTCTTCTTTGTTTAGCGGATACACGTCATCCAAAATCGCTTGCAAATTACCTTGAATCACGTGCAGTGGATTCCGCAGTTCGTGAGCCACGTCGGCCAGTAAATTTCGCCGTAGCTGCTCATCTTTTTGAAGACGGTCTGCCATTTCATTAAACCGTGTGGCAACAGCCCGCACTTCTTCAGTTCCCCGAATTTGAACCCGTTCATCAAGATTATGGGGGCCAAATGTTTCCACCGTTTCCTCAAGCTCGCGCAGCGGTCTTGTCATGCTGCGGCTCATGCCGACACCCGCAATCACGGCCACTGTGCCGACGATGATGAAAAATGTCGTCAGGTTAATAGGCCGGTCGTATTGTTCAATATCTTGAAAAAATTCTTTGACTGGTTGTGGTATCTCTTCCTGGTATTGTGGATTTGTTTCCAGGGCAATACGAATCACGCCGCTGATGGTGAACATGGCAATCATGATAACCGCCGAAAACGCCAGACTGAGACGTATCCACATCCGGTTCATGAAGCTTCTCCACTCAGGCGGTAGCCTATCGCGTACACGGTTTCAATATAGATTGGCTCTTTGGCATCCGGCTCGATTTTGCGCCGTAAATTGCGGATATGGCTGTCTAGTGTCCGTTCCAGGCCTTCATAATCTGACCCCAGCCCTTTGCGTACCAACTCGCTGCGTGTAAACACGTAGCCTGCCTGTTCCAACAGCACGCGCAGCAGATTAAATTCAGAGGGAGTCAGCTCTACTAAACGGCCGTTTACCTTCACCTCCCGTCGTCCCAAATCCATCTCCAATTCACCCACGCGCAGCACCTGCGCCTGGAAACCATCAGCACTGCGCAGGCGAGCCTTCACCCGTGCCACCACTTCCCGCGGATTGTATGGTTTTGTGACGTAATCATCTGCGCCCATCTCCAGCCCCACGATTTTGTCGGTATCATCTACCCGCGCCGTAAGCATGATGATGGGGATGGTTGACAGGGTGGCATCGCTGCGCATGAGGCGGGTGATTTCCCAGCCATCCATGCCGGGCAGCATCAGATCGAGCAGCACCAAATCTGGTTTCTCGCGGCGTAGATTGTGAACGGCCGTTTCGCCATCATATGCCACCAACACCTCATACCCCGCCTGCTCCAGATAAGCCCGCATCAAGCGCACCACTTCTTTATCGTCATCAACCACCAAAATTCGTTGTTTCCGCATCACAATCTCAAATTGACCCTTCTACAAAAACCTTGTAAAGTCCGGCAAGCAACAGACTAAAAGACTAAAGGACTAAACAATGCAACTTTACATCATTCGACATGGGCAGTCATTTAACAATGCTTTATGGGCGAGAACTGGGGGAAGTAACGGCCGTTTACCAGACCCGCCTCTCACCGAAATCGGACAAAAACAAGCCGAGTACCTCGCTCAGTTCATAGCCAAAGCCGACAAAAATGGTTCTGCACCCATCGAAATCGATCAACACAACCGGCATGGGTATCATCTAACCCATCTCTACTCAAGCCTCATGCTTCGTGCCGTGCAAACCGGTCACGCAATCGCCGAAGCACTCGACATGCCTTTGATCGCATGGCCCATAATCCATGAATGGGGCGGCATCTTCGCTCACGATCCCGAAACCGACGAACCTGTTGCTCTGCCAGGCCCCAACCGCCAATTTTTCATCGAGCGTTTTGATCGTTTCGTCCTGCCCGATGATTTGCAAGAAGAAGGCTGGTGGCAAGGCCCCTATGAACCAGAAGAAGCCTCCATACATCGTGCCGAAACATTTGTTAACCAACTACTCAGTCGGCATGGTAACACAGAAGATAGAATTGGCATCGTCACACATGGCGGCTTCACTGCCATGCTCATACGCATCCTCTTCAATTCCCGAGAATTCACCGTCAACTTGCACAATGAAGAATTTCACACCTGGTTGAGTATGAACAACACAGGCGTTACGCGCCTGAACTTTGAAGAAAATCATATCATCCAAGCCTACAGCAACCGTGTCGATCACCTGCCCACTGAATTGATAACATAAAAGTGCGATGGAGTTGGTTGAGCTTGTCGAAACCAACGCTCTTCGACAAGCTCAGACCTCGTCGCACCAATTATTTATTCATACCGTAACGCTTCAATCGGGCGTAGATTGGCGGCACGCCAGGC
>JACSSI010000147.1 GCA_014879345.1 Anaerolineae bacterium
TGGTCAACCTCGGCTGCAATTTAACGCCCACCGCATCCACGCTCCCCAAACGATTTGCGCCTATTTTGCTGACCTGGAGTTGGTGGAATTTTGCGGCGTGGACGATAACGGCCGTTTCGCCGAAGCCATAGATCCCTCCACCCTGGCACAAAGTCAATACGCCTGTGGCCTGTTCTGGTTTAGAAAAACCGCCAGCCCACACTAGTTAAAAGGATAACCATTTTGCTATCTTTCCTGAAATCGCTCATTGAACGGAACGCCGCTCTAGCCATCAGCCTGCGCTCTTATCGCCATTTGGCTGCCTTGCAACGACAACAGCCAACCCTGACCCCCTATGGCTTTTACCTGATGGGTCATGCTGCTATGCAAAGCGGCCACTTTGAGCCTGAAGAAACGGCCGTGATACAAAATCTGCTAGACGACATCGCCGTTTTTATAGACGTGGGCGCCAATGTCGGTTTTTACACCTGCCTGGCACGCAAGGCTGGCAAGCAAACGCTTGCCATCGAACCATTAGCCGCCAATCTGGATTACCTCTACGCCAATCTTCAGGCTAACGGCTGGCACGATGTGGAGGTGATTGCCTGCGGCCTGGCGCAGCAGCCGGGAACGGCCGTTTTATATGGCAGTGGCACAGGAGCATCTCTGGTAAGCGGCTGGGCAGGTTCACCCGTCACCATACGCCACACCATTCCTCTGTCCACGCTAGACATCGTGTTAGGCAGCCGCTTTGCCGGACAACCCCTGTTAATAAAAATTGACGTGGAAGGGGTGGAATATGATTTGTTGCAAAGTGCGGACAGCGCCCTGGCCTTACAACCAGCGCCCATCTGGCTGGTTGAAATTGCTTTCCGCGAACACCACCCAGACGGCTTGAACCCCCATTTTGCCGCCACATTTGAAATTTTCTGGCAGCATGGCTATCAGGCGGTTACGGCCGATACGGCGCAAAGCCCTGTCACCCCAGCCGATGTGGCGCGCTGGCTGCAAACCCGCACTCGTGATTTTGGCGGCCCCAATTATCTGTTTACAAAATTATGACACTCAAAAACCGATTATTTAACTGGCTGCCGCCACAAAACAAAACGCTGTACCAGTTTTGCCGCCGTTACCTGGATCGGTATGACGGTGTGAACAACAGCGATATGGCAACAAATGGTGAACAGCGTGTGCTGCAAACCGTTTTGCCGCGCTGCACGCTTGTCTTTGATGTGGGCGCTAATGTGGGCGACTGGACAAAATCTGCCCTGAGCTTCAATTCTCAGCTAATTGTTCATGCCTTTGAGCCTCATGCGGCTACCTTTGCCACGCTGGCAAGCCAGCCTTTTCCTGCCCAGGTGGTGCGGCAGCCTTTTGGTTTTGGCGCTGTTGAAGAGGAAAAGGTGCTGCATGTGATGCCAGGTCATACGGGCATGAATAGTTTGTATACCAGAACTGGCCTGCCTGTGCAGCCACACAGTGCCGATACAATTCCCATTACCATTCAGCTAAAGACAATAGATGGTTATTGCCACACTCACGATATTGAGATGATTGATTTTCTCAAGATTGATGTGGAAGGGCATGAACTGGCTGTTTTATCTGGCGCCCAAACGATGCTGCAAAACGGCCGTTTACGGCTCATTCAGTTTGAGTATGGCGGCACAAGCCTCGATGCCCGGGTGTTCCTGAAGGATTTCTTTGAACTGCTTCAACCCATGAACTACCAGCTTTATAAAATTTTCCCCGACCACCTGCAACATGTGCCAGCTTATTTGCACAGTCTGGAAACGTTCCAATACCAAAATTGGTTGGCGGTGCACACCACGCAAGGAAGTGACTACCTGGAATGATGATGACACTTCCCAAAAGTAAACGGCCGTTACGCATTTTTTATGCGGCGGCTGATTCTGCCACCGCCCATACCCCCGGCTCACAAATCTGGTATTACAACCTCTACCTGCCTTTGGTCGATTTAGGGCATGATGTGGTGCGCTTTGACTTTGATTTTAGCCGTCATGAACCGCACCGTGATTTCACAGTAGCTAGCAATCAAGCCATCATCGCCGCAAACCGGCCCAACCTGGAAAAGCAGTTATTGAGGCAGTTGGAAGCAGCTCACCGGGAACGGCCGTTTGACCTTTTCTTCAGCTATTTTTATACCGCCGACATCACTGCCGAAACCGTGCAGCACATAAAAAGCATGGGCATCACCACCGTCAACTGGTATTGCAACGGCTCCTACCAGTTTCACCTCGTCAGCGATATAGCCCCCTTTTATGATTACTGCCTCGTGCCTGAAAAATTCCGGCTGGATGATTATCGCCGGGTGGGCGCCAATCCCATCTACTGCCAGGAAGCAGCCAACCCCACCATCTATCATCCCTACGATTTGCCGCAAGAGTACGACATCACCTTTGTCGGCCAAAAATATGGCGACCGTCCCGTCTTTATTCAACATCTACTGCGGCAAGGGCTGGATGTGCGCGTATGGGGGCCAAACTGGCAAGCCCAATCGCTAAATGTGCCGAAATGGCGGCTGGCTGGCAGCCGCATAAAGCGCTATCTCAAAGGAACGGAACCGTTATTTCCGCCAAAAATTCCGGCCGAACGGCGTGGCCCGCCCTTGAGCGATGAAGCGATGATCCAGATGTACAGCCGCTCCAAAATCAATCTGGGCTTTTCCAATGTGGCCGATACCACATCTGGCATCAAACAAGTGCGTCTGCGTGATTTTGAAGTGCCGATGAGCGGCGGTTTTTACATGGTGGAAACCATGCCAGAACTGGCTGAATTTTTTGAATATGACAAGGAAATTGTGGGCTATACCGATAAACAGGAACTGGCTGAAAAAGCGGCTTATTATCTGGCTCACGAGCAGGAACGGGAGCAAATTCGGCAAGCCGGATTGGCGCGTGCGCTGCGTGACCACAGTTGGCACAAACGTTTCCTGGACAGCTTTGCCCTCATGGGTCTGGATTAAATCAAGCTGATGACGACTGAACCTGCCTCCTTGCCAACAGTTAGCGTGATGATTTGCGTTTATAATGGCGCAGACCATGTGATGAATGCTGTTAACAGCATCCTGGCGCAATCGTTTACAGATTTTGAACTGGTTGTGGTGGACGATGGCTCTACAGATGAAACGGCCGTTCTCATCCAATCCTGCTCTGATCCCCGCGTTAAACTGTTCAGAAAGCCGCATCAGGGCATTCCCCTCACCAGAAACTATGCCCTGGCTTGTGCTCAGGCCGACCTGCTGGCCGTTCTCGACGCCGATGACACTGCCCACCCCACCCGCTTGCAGCAACAAGTTGACTATATGGCAAAACATCCAGAAATTGTGTTAGTAGGCACAAGTTACATCCAGGTTGATCATTTTCGCAATACCACAAAAGTGGTTGTGCCGCCTCTGCATGATGCCGCCATCCGGCAGGCAATGGTGCGCGGCAATCCCTTCTGCCATTCCACCATCATGATGCGCCGCGCGGCAATAGACAAGGCTGGCGGCTATTCCCCCGCCTTCCCGTTCGGCGAGGATTATGAATTATGGTCGCGGCTGGCTCAACAAGGGCAGTTGGCAAATTTGGACGAAGCCCTTGTCACCCGCCATTACCATGCGCGGAGTGTGTCTAATAATTTCCGCGATGAGTTTTACCGCTTCAAACTCTTTGCGCGGACAAACCATTACGCCATCCAGCGCCTGGGCGCACCTAAAACCGCTTATTTCTACACGGCACGCGCCATTGCCATGTTTTTGGTGCTGGATCTGTATGCGGCTTTAAAAGCGTGGCGATATAAGCAAACGGCCGTTTCTTCCTCATGAAAGCGTTCTCAGCCAGCCCCATTAAACGAGTGGTGATATTGTGGGAACACCTCACCGACTACATGCTCACCAGCATAACGGCCGTTTTGGCAAATCCGGCCATCGAACTGCTGGCGGTACAGCGCATCGGTGGCGAAAACGTGCAAACCGCTCTGCCCGACCATCCGCGACTTCAGGTTATTGATCTTGCCGCCGACGAAGCTGCTGCCGCCGGATTGTTGGCACACCTCACAGCCTTCCGCCCAGACATTGCCCTAATTACCGGCACATCATTCTCCCTTTATCGTCAGGCCGCCCACAAGCTAGACCAACAAGGTTGTATGGTGGTTTGGGCTTCTGACCGCATCCGGCGCAAACGGCTCAATGATGGCTTTCAGGCGGTGCTGGGGCATAACGGCCGTTGGTCTCATTACCACGCCGCCTTTGTCCCGGGACAGGCGGGGGCAGCCTATGCCCACTTCATCGGGTTCCCGGAAAACCTTGTTTTTACGGGTCTCTACTCGGGTAACACAGCCTTGTTTCACCCCATTGGCGAGGAGCGCCACCAGCAGCAAACGGCGTGGCCGCGTGCCTTTCTGTTTGTGGGGCAGCTCATTCCGCGCAAAGGCATCGACACCTTGCGCCAGGCATATAACCAGTATCGACAGCAAAACGCTGATCCCTGGGAACTGTTTGTCGTGGGCACGGGGCCACTGCAATCATCACTTGATGGGCTGCCGGGCGTTCGTTGTTTTGGCTATTTGCCGCCGCCGGAAACGGCCGTTCTCATGTCTAAATCAGGCTGTTTTATTCTGCCTTCTCGCTGGGATCATTGGGGTGTTGTGATTCATGAAGCCGCTTGTGCTGGACTGCCCATTTTGGCAACGACTGCCTGTGGCGCGGCGGCTGATTTAGTGGAAGAGGGTAAAAATGGCTTTCTTTTGCCACCCGAACAGCCTGCCCTTTTAGCAGACCTGATGCAGCGTGTTACGGAGAATGATAACGGCCGTTCCTTAGGCCAGCACAGTCTGCAATTATCCTATCAATTTACGCCTGCCTTATTTGCTCGCACCCTGTTGGAAACTATACCAACCGCTTTGCAAACAGTTCCGCAATGACAAAAATATCTGCCCCAATTCGCATTTTATATGTAGACCACGCCCCCATTTGGGGTGGTGCGGAGGCGGTGCTGGTAACACTGCTGCGCCATCTCGACCGACAACAGTTCCAACCGTTCGTGGGTACTGCCCCGAATTCACCGTTGGCGCAACGGTTGGCAGCCGAGGATATACCTGTGCTGCCCGTTCCTTTTGGCACACTCAATCAGGCTGGGTGGCGGCTGCCGTTTAATTTAATGAAGAGTGTAACGGCCGTTATCCGCCTCATTCGCCAACACCATATTACCCTCATCCACACCAACACCGTCCGCGCCCACATCGTAGGCAGTTTGGCGGGCTGGCTGACGCGCACCCCCGTCATCTGGACACTGCACGACAATACCTTCCCGCCCAGACTGGTACGCTGGCTCTCGCCCATTCCGCGCCAGGTGATTACCGTTTCTACCTGGCTGGCTGATTTGTATCAGGATTGTGGGCTAAACGGCCGTTGCACTGTCATTCCCAACGGACTCCCCCAGCTTGTCAAAGCTGATCAGGAACCAGCCATTCGCGCTGAATTAGACATCCCCGCCCAGGCGCCCATCGTGCTAAACGTAGGCCGTTTAATCGCCGGAAAAGCGCCACATCTGTTCATCCGTGTGGCTGAAGAGGCCGCCAGGAAACATCCCGATGCCCACTTCATCCTCGTTGGCGGCGCTGATGACGGTGAAGCGGCCGATCAGACCTATCTGAAACAGCTAAC
Source organism: Anaerolineae bacterium (assembly GCA_014879345.1). Classification (GTDB taxonomy): domain Bacteria; phylum Chloroflexota; class Anaerolineae; order Promineifilales; family Promineifilaceae. The sequence continues at coordinate 5,645 of JACSSI010000147.1, forward strand.
AGAGGTGATTGCGACCACACCATTGGGAACCCGGCTGCACGCCGTTGGCCCGCGTCAGGATGTGGGTCGATTTTATTCTGCCGCCACTATCGTGGTGTATAATGCCGTGCAGCCAGAGGGGCTGCCAACGGTTTTACTCGAGGCAATGGCTTATGGCAAACCAGTTATTGCTTCAGCTATTGGCGGCGCACTGGAAATTGTGGAAAACGGCCGTACTGGACTGCTGATACCGCCTAATCATGTTGCCGCCCTGGTTGAAGCCCTGGATACCTTGCTTGCCAATCCCGCCAGCCAACAAACAATGGGGCAGGCTGGCTTGAAAAGAGTAACTGAATCGTTTTCAGTGACACAGCAACTATCAAAAACCACAGCGATTTATCGTGACATTTTTCAAGGAAGGGTATGAATATCATCAGATCTGTCAGATATTGTGTATTGAAGAGATATTATGAAGCAAGCTGGTCTCGAACAGGCAGGTAAACCCGTTCCACTGTCAAAACGCTGGACAATTGGCGGTATCTGCCTAATTTTGCTCATTTTTGTGTTGCATGTGTGGTTATACCGAAACTTTTTCGTTGATGATGCCTATATCACCTTTCGCTTCGTACAACAATGGGTAGCAGGCAATGGTCTCGTTTATAACATTGGCGAAAGAGTAGAAGGATTTTCAAATCTGCTCTGGATTGTTCTGTTAGCGCCGTTTGAAGCGTTGGGTTTCAATCTTGTGATGACATCCAAATGGCTGGGGTTTGTGTTGGGCTTGCTCACACTTTTTACGACATGGCGTTTTGGGCAGCGTTTTGACTATCCCCTCATCGCTCCGCTGCTGCTTGTTTCTACGGGGGCTTTTGTTGTTTGGGTGATGGGTGGCTTGGAAACGATTCTTTTTGCGTTTTTAATCGTATTGAGCTGCTACACGTTTGTTAAGGAAGAGGAACGTGATTCGGGCTGGTATTCTGGCATTTTGTTTGGTTTGCTGGGGTTAACGAGACCAGAGGGGTTGCTTTTTGCGGGTGTGGCGGGACTTTTTCGGCTTTGGCGTCTTTTCCAGGAACGGAAACGGCCGTTACCCCATGATTGGTTCCGTTTAGCCAGCTTCTTACTCATTACCCTCCTCTTTTTTGGGTGGCGCTACAGTTACTATGGCTACCTGCTGCCCAATACCGTCTATGCCAAATCCATGGGATTGCATCCCCGTGTTTTTATCGAAGGCGCCTTCTACACCTATCGTATTTTTCTTTCCCTGGGCGGCCTGTTTTTCGTCCTATTGCCAATCATTCTTGCGCTCACAGACCCTCATCGTGATTTTGTTGTTTCCTACCTCTTTGCCAATGTTGCTTGTTACCTCCTGTTTATCTTCATCAGCGGCGGTGATTGGATGCCGCTGCAACGTTTTGCCGTCCACATTTTGCCGCTAATCTATTTGTTAACGGCGGCTGGTTTCAGCCGTTTCGGGAAATTATGGCCGAATATACCAGTACGATTTCTCATTGTGCTGTTACTCATTGGGCAGTCACTCTTTTTACTGATGATGTCAGCAGAACAACATATCGTCGTCGGGGAAGGGCGCACGACCAGCTTAGTACGTGATAATCAAAACGATCTCGCTTATTTGCTGTCAGTTGTCGATGCAAATGATACTATCGCCGTAACTGATGCTGGCATTTATGCCTATGTTTTGCCCCTGGATGTGCGCGTTGTTGATATTGTGGGATTAACCAATGAGCATATTGCCCATTTAGAGCCGCAATTTCCGCATGGGCTTTTCGGACATGGCGATGCGTTTGGTAAATGGGATGTTGATTATATTTTGGCGCAAAACCCAAAACTGGTTCAAGTGACCGCTTTGAGTTCAGGCGATAACGGAGAATGGCAGACCAATTTTACGGGGACAGAAGCACTCATCAATGATTCCCGGTTTTTAGCTGGCTATAAACACACAGAATTTGACTTTTTTGAACGGATAGAAACTGAATGAGACGGTATTTTTTGGATGCAAGAACGGCCGTTACCCATTTCCCTGGTATTGGTCGTTACGTCAGCAGTTTGGCACAGGCGCTGGTTCCTTTATTGTATGACGATGAGCAGCTTGTCCTGTTATACAATCCACAAGAGCCTTCCCAGTGGCAGTTACCCCCGGAAAATGAAAAGGTGCAATGGCTGAAAACGGCCGTTTCCCCCTTCTCCCTCACCCAGCAAACCAGAATACCCAGTCTGCTCAAAGGCGCAGCCCTCTACCACAGCCCCTACTACCTCATGCCCTACCGCCCCGGCGTGCCTACGGTTCTTACAGTCTATGATTTGATTCCGCAGCGTTACCCGCAATACGTTTCCGCCAAAGCGCGACTGCTCACCAACCTAACCACAAAACTGGCTCTGCGCACCGCTGACCATATCATCGCCATTTCAGAAGCGACCAGACAGGATTTTATAGAGGCTTACCATGTTGATTTTGGCCGGATAACGGTCGTTCCCCTCGCCCCTGCCCCCACCTTCAAACCACAGTCACCGGCCACCCGGCCACCCTGCAACCTTGCCACCCCCTACGTCCTCTACCTGGGCATCAACAAACCCCATAAAAACCTGCCCAAACTCATCCGCGCCTGGAAAATAGTGCAAGACCAGACAGCCAATCCAGCCATCCTTGTTATTGCTGGCGCTTGGGACAATCGCTATCCAGAAGCCAAAGAACTCGCCAAAGAACTAAACGTAACGGAAGCCGTTACCTTCCTCGGCGCTGTATCAGATGAAGATTTGCCCGCCCTTTACGCCGGCGCCGACTTATTCATTTTTCCCAGTTACTATGAAGGATTTGGTTTACCGGTGATAGAGGCGATGGCTTGCGGAACGGCCGTTGCTTGCTCCCACACCTCCAGCCTGCCCGAAGTCGGTGGAAACGCTGCCGTCTACTTCAACCCCCACGACCCCCAAGACATTGCCCACACCCTCATCCACCTCCTGCAAAACGAAGATGAACGCCGCTCTCGTCAACAACAAAGCCTGCAACAAGCCAGACAATTTACCTGGCAAAATACCGCACAAGCCACACTCAACATCTACCGTCACATCTGCCCGTGATCTCGCAAAAGCTCCCGCAGTCCGGAAACCACCATATCAATCGCTACAAAATTCCGACCGCCGCGTGGAATAATCACATCTGCATACACCTTGCTCGGCTCCACAAACTTCAAATGCATCGGCCGCACCGTATCCAAATACTGCGCCACCACCGACTCCAAAGTTCGCTCTCGTTCCTCTATATCTCGTGTGAGACGCCGAATAAAACGAATATCCGCATCTGTATCCACAAATACCTTAATGTCCATCAACTTTCGCAGTCGCCGCTTTGTGAAGATCAAAATGCCTTCCACCAAAATAATGGGGGATGGCTCCACCAAAACCGTCTCTTTTTTACGCAAGTGATGTGTGAAATCGTAAACAGGCACTTCTACCGCTTCGCCATTGCGTAAACTCTTGATATGCTGTGCTAACAGTTTGTTTTCCAGCGAATTGGGATGATCATAATTCTGCTGAGACCGCTCCTCAAACGACATTTGCGGATTGTCACAGTAATAGGCATCATGCGGCAAATACGCCACCTGCCCGGCGCCAACCGCTTCCAAAATCATGTGCGCCACCGTCGTTTTTCCTGAGGCTGTTCCCCCAGCTACCCCGAATACAATCGGTCTAAAGTCACCCATAA
>JACSSI010000148.1 GCA_014879345.1 Anaerolineae bacterium
GAATGCGGGAATCCACCTGGCTGGACTTCATGGATACCCGCCTACGCGGGTATGACATGAACCGGGAATTTTTTGTTTGTGCGACCTCTGGCGTTAAGTATGCACACCCCTCAAATAAATGACTTCAAATTCCCGACGAAGCCTGAGCTTGGCGAAGGCTGGCGCGTGATGGGCTTCGACAGGCTCAGCCCGCGTCGCAAGATAATGTAAGAAACTTATTTTTGAGGGCGGTGGATTAAACTATGTTCAAGAAAATTTTGGTGGCGAATCGTGGGGAAATTGCGCGGCGGATTTTTCTGGCGTGTCGAGAATTGGGCGTGGCTTCTGTTGCCATCTACTCGGATGCAGATCGGGAGATGCCCTGGGTGCGCCTGGCGGATGAGCGCTACCATTTACCTGGGGTGACGGCGGCGGAGACTTATTTGGACCAAACGGGCGTTCTCAATATTGCAGAAAAGTGTGGCGCAGAGGCAATCCATCCTGGTTACGGTTTCTTGAGCGAGAACCCGGAATTTGCCGAAGCGTGTGCAGCACGGGGCATAAAGTTTATCGGCCCTAGTCCAGAGGCAATGCGGGTGATGGGCAGCAAGGCAGCCGCGCGGGTGATTGCCCAGCAAGCAGGTGCGCCCGTTATTCCCGGTGTTGATGGTGCGGACAAGAGCCTGGATGAACTAAAAATGGCGGCAAGCGCCATAGGCTATCCAGTTCTGATCAAGGCAAGTGCGGGCGGCGGTGGCAAAGGGATGCGTTTAGTCTGGTCGGCTGAAGAATTTGGCGCTGCCCTGCAATCGGCGCGGGGCGAAGCCCGGTCTTCGTTTGGCAGCGATCATGTGCTCATCGAAAAATATTTCACTGAGGTTCATCATGTAGAAATCCAGGTATTGGGGGATGAGCAGGGTAATTTGCTGCACCTGTTTGAACGGGAATGTTCGGTACAGCGGCGGCATCAGAAGATTATCGAGGAAAGCCCATCGCCCATCGTGGCGCGGTTTGAGGCGCAGGGAACTGGACTACGCCAGCGCATGGCTGAGGCGGCGGTTTCGCTGGCAAAGGCGGCCAATTATGCCAGTGCGGGAACGGTGGAGTTTGTGGTGGATGAAAACGGCCGTTTCTACTTCCTGGAAATGAACACCCGCTTGCAAGTTGAGCATCCGGTCACAGAACTGGTGACAGGGTTGGACTTGGCCGTATGGCAAATTCGCATAGCCAATGGGGAAGCGCTGCCGTTCACACAGGAGCAGATGGTGCAGCGCGGCCATGCGCTCGAATGTCGGGTGTATGCCGAAGACCCAGCCCACAATTTCTTGCCGTCGATTGGTGAAATCAGCTTTTATCGGCGGCCAGAGGGGCCAGGCGTGCGTGTGGATGACGGCATTGAATCAGGCACACATGTATCCCCTTTTTATGACCCGATGCTGGCGAAGGTGATTACCAATGGTTACGACCGGGCAGAAGCGATTCGGAAAATGGAGCGGGCGTTGGCAGAAACGGCCGTTCTCGGCGTAACGACCAATATTCCCTACCTGCTGGCGATTTTAGCAGAAGCACAATTCCAGGCAGGCTATACCAGCACCAACTACATCCCGGAGAACATGGCTGATTGGCAGCCAGCGGCTGAACTGGTCGAAGCGGATTGGTTGGCCGTAGCTGCTGTTGAGTTTTTGATGGGGGATGGGAGACGTGGCGGGGGTGGAACGGCCGTTATTGGTGAAACACTACAGCCTGACCCCTGGGGAGAAGTGGGATCGTGGCGCAATGTTGATTGTTGAAACCTCGCCAAACCTGACAGGTTTCCTTCCGTATCTTATTATTCAAGCGTTTTTGCTTCGCAGACCTACTCGACAGGCCGATAGGTTCCTAAACCTGTCAGGTTTTTGACGCCTACAAAAACAGGGCAATAACAGTAAAAATTACCCAGGCCACACCCATATAAATTGCCAGCCAGCCCAAGGCACTGCCCACCGCCGCTTTAGACGCGCCAGCGTTATCGGTGACAGCACGGAGGTTGTGATACCAGTTCGCCCGCTGCCCCAAAACAATACCACGCCAACCCAGGAACATGCTAGGCGCGACACCAAGGACAAGGCTGATGCCCAGTTTGAGCGGTGTCAGCGAGGCCGCGAATGCTTCCAAAAAGGAATCAGCGGTCTGGGATGTGAGTGCTAGCGGCACAACCAGCAACAAGAGCGGCACAATGTTAAGGGCGATGGCCGCGAGGCTGTAGCGCAGGCTGGAACTGGCCGTTTTTCGGGCATTGCCGCGCAATTCAGGCTGGACGGCTTCCAGTGTCAGCGGACGGGCGCATTGTGAGCAGTAGGCACTGCCTTTCATGACGGTCGCGCCGCAGCCCTGGCACATCGTTAAATAGGCAGTGCGGTCGGTGAAGATTTGCGGGTCGATTTTTAACTCAATGACGCGATCTTGCTGGTTTTTGACGAGTACGCCTGGATTATCGGGAATGGGGATGGGCGTTTCTGGAATTTCCGCCATTTCGACGAGGGCGTTTTCATCGGATTGATCCGTGGTGGTAAGTGCCTGTTCTGAGCTTGGGGAAACGGGCGTTTCCCCAGAAGGCGCACTGGATTGTCCAGGGATGAGATTGCGTGCTTTGTTGGCTAACTGCTTGCGTTTGATGCGGTTGGCCTGCTGCTTCTGCATATCGATCCATTGGATATTGGCGTTGGCTTCCGCTTTAGCGCCGTCAGTCACATAGGTGCTGATGATCTGGATGATTTCATGCGCTTGTTGGGCATCGGCGGCGTTTAATTCTAGCTGTGAAGTTTCATCAAACGGCCGTACCCGCACAATGATGTCGTCTTTCTGCAAGCCCAACCGCTTGGGAAGGGTGGCGACGATGACACCAGTTTCCTCATTGTAGGCGGCTAATTTAGCGCCTTTGGTGGCCAGAGCAAAAAGTGTGCTGCGCATTACCACAGTCGCAGGAACAGGAAAGGGTCGGATTTCAGTGTAGGTCATTTCGTCAGTTAGTCCTTCGTCGGATAGTCAGGTAGTCGAGGGGGTTTGCCTTCATCCCTCACCCTTCATCCTTCATAATTCTCAAGCCATTCATCAAATTCTACCAACAATTTCTGTTTCAGGTCACTTTCAGCGGCGGAGGCGGTGAAGGCGTTGCGAGCGATGCGGGTCAGGTTGGCTTCATCATAGCCGAATTGAGTAGCGAGCAGTTCGTATTCCTGGATGAGGTTTGTATTGAACAGGGGCGGGTCGTCGCTGTTGACGGTGACGAAGATGCCCATCTCGTCTAGTTGGCGGAATGGATGCTCAGCCATGTCGGGGAAGATGTGAAGCCTTTGATTGCTGGTGGGATTGATTTCCAGCGGAATTTGGCGTTCTTTGAGATAAGCGAGCAGGTTGGGGTCTTCAACGCTGCGTACGCCATGGCCGATGCGATCAGCGTGAAGTTCGCGTAGCGAATCCCAGACGCTGTCTGCGCCCATTGTTTCACCGGCGTGGGGCAAGCTGAGTAGTCCGGCTTCTTTGGCTTCGCTGAAGGCATGGGCATAGGCGGCAGGTGGTGTACCGACTTCGTAACCACCCAAACCAAAACCAATGACGCCATGATCCATGCCGTAGCGTGCATACTCGAGTGTTTTGTTTGCCGGACGGGGATCGTAGGTGATGCCGTCTCGTTGGGGGAAGCTGAGATTGCGTGGGATGTCGAATACCCAGCGCATTTCTACACCGAAGTCTCGTTTGGCACGAGAACGGCCGTTTTCCAATCCCTCCATAACTTCTTCTATCCGCAGCCCCTTATCCAGAAAATCGGTGTGCGTGTAGGCTGTGAAGGTTAGTTCGCGGTAGCGGATGTTTTGGGCAGCCATGTCGGCACCGTTTTCGTACACGATGAGCGAAAAATCTTCGGCGGTACGCAGCATATCCTGGATGGTGACATAGATTTGTACGAAATGGGGGAAATCGGTGAAGGTAAACCACTTTTTAAGCGCGTCTACGTCAGTGCCGGGCAGCTTGTCTAGCATTTGATGGCGTTCGGCCAATATTAGCACCGTCTCTGGTTGGATTGCGCCCTCCAAATGGATGTGGATTTCAGCTTTGGGCATGGTGGCGATGAAAGTTTTGGTTTTTGAGGGTAATGTGGTCATGGGGTTGAATGTGGCAGAGTGGCAAAGACGCAATGGGGCAAGGTAATACAGTTACGCATTACACTAACGCCCTGCAACTTTGCTACCTTGCAACCTTGCTACTTCTTCGGTTAACGTTTTCCATTCATCCAGTGTCAACGTTTCGGCGCGGCGGCTGCCGTCGATGCTGGCTTGGGTGAGGAGGGTGTTGATTTCTGTTTGGCTGAGTCCGAGTTGGCGCAGGTTTTTTTGTAATTGCTTGCGTTTTTGGCTGAAACCTGCTTTGGCAATGCGGAAAAACTGCTTTTCAAACGCGGGATCGATGGTCGGGTTTTGGCTCAAGTCTATGCTGATGACAGCGGAATCGACATCTGGCCGGGGCCAAAAAGCACCGGCTTTGAGGGTGGTGATGTATTCGACGCTGCCGTAGAATTGACTGCTGACGGCTAACAGACTCATCTGGGGGGGAACGGCCGTTATCCTATCAGCCACCTCTTTTTGCACGGTGAGTACCATCCTGGTTGGCTTGTTTCGGGCGGACAGTAGATGACGCAAAATCGCGCCCGTGATGTAGTAAGGCACATTGGCAACCACTTTGTAAGATGTCGTGAAAAGAGTATCCGGGTTTTGCGCCAGGATGTCGCCGTGAATGATGGTGATGTTATCGTAAGCGGCTAATTCTGCTGCCAAAATGGGCAAGAGGCGATCATCCAACTCGACGGCTGTGACGGAAACGGCCGTTTGTGCCAGCAGTTTTGTTAGGGCACCCAAGCCTGGTCCGATTTCTAGAACCTGTTCATCTGGCAATAGATCGGCTGCATCCACAATACGCCACAACACATTTTCATCAGACAGGAAGTTCTGTCCCAAACTCTTCTTGGGTTCAAGATGGTAGCTGTTAAGAATCTCTTTAGGTTGATTCATCACAAGTGTGCAGAGTGGCTGGTCGATTTATCCAATTACCAATTCGTTTTACAAAAAAGCCCCGCAAGTGCGGGGCTTTCAATTTTATTCGCCTTGTAACGTCCGGCTTAATAGATCATCTTGCTGGCGACGATATTTTTCACGGTCACGACGACGTTTCTTGCTGGGTTTGCGCTTACGCTCAGATCGGGGAACATCATCACCCATGGCACGTCGGAAGGCAATTTCCATCGCGTTTGGCATTTCGAGGTCTTCTTCTTCTTCCTCAATTTCGACTTGGTAATCTTGCACATTGCCAGCATATTCATTGCTTTGTTCTTGCTCTGGCTTTTCCAAAAGTGCTTTGACACTTAGGTCAATACGACGCTTACGACGGTTGAAGCCTAACACCTCAACCCGGACTTCATCACCAACGCTGACAACTTCAGACGGGTTATTGATGTAGCCGTGGCTGAGTTCGCTAATGTGAACCAGACCTTCACGTTCGGCACCGATATTGACAAATGCACCAAAGGTCTCTAATCGAGTAACTGTACCGTTGTAAATTTGACCATCTTTTAGATCTTTCCAATCGACGGCAAGCGGCTCAATCATCGTCAGCATCAACTGATTACGTGATGGGTCAACTTTATCAACCCAGACAGTGACTTCGTCACCCTCATTTAGCACATCGGCGACACGGTTTACATGTTCCGTGCCTAATTTTGAGATGTGGATCAAGCCGTCGACGCCGACGCCCACATCGATAAACGCGCCATATAGTTCAAGACGCTTGACAACACCTTTGAGCTTCATTTTTGGTTCAAGTTCACCAATGCTCGTTGGTGTTACAGGTGGAGCTTCCTCCACCTCAGGTGTTGCGGTTATATCACTCATAAGACTCTCCTACGCAGGGTTTAATGAATTTGCGCTCTGCGCGGACGGAATAACTTCTATTAATAGTTAATTTTTCATCAAACGCTGGGGGCAGAACACAGTTAAATTTGTAAATAGACAATGCGTAATTATAGCAAGGGGAACTTGTGTGTCAATACTGATCTCTACTAAACTTTCGACCAAATTCATAAGTAGCTAAGAATATGGTTCGTGTGACGCACTTATGCAAGTGCGTCACACCTGTTACTAGTTTCGTTCTTTACTTAAAATGTAGCGTCAGCAATAAGTTCGCCATCGGTTTGTGCTGCTGCCTCGAATTCGTCTGTGGGTAGATTCACTTCACGGCGGATGAGATATTCTAGTTCATCGAGTAGTGCCGGGTTTTCAGCCAGGTAGGTTTTTGCATTTTCACGTCCCTGACCTAGTAATGTTTCGCCGTAGCGGAAGTAGGCACCTCGTTTGTTAACGATTTCATAGGTAACTGCTAAATCGATTACATCGCCTGTGAGAGAGATGCCTTCGTTGTACATGATGTCGAATTCACATTCGGTAAAGGGCGGAGCTACTTTGTTTTTCTTAACTTTGACGCGGGTACGATTTCCGACAACATCATTACCTGCTTTAATCGCCTGGATTCGCCGAATATCGAGGCGTACTGAGGCGTAGAATTTTAATGCATTGCCACCGCTGGTCGTTTCTGGGCTGCCAAACATGACGCCAATTTTGGACCGAAGCTGGTTGGTGAAGATGACGACGGTATTGGTTTGTTTGATGGCACCAGAGAGTTTGCGGAGTGCCTGGGACATGAGCCGGGCTTGCAGGCCGACATGGGCATCGCCCATTTCTCCTTCGATTTCGGCACGTGGCACCAGGGCTGCTACTGAGTCTACGACGACGACGTCCATTGTGCCGGAACGAATCAAGGCATCCGCAATTTCCAGGGCTTGCTCGCCTGTATCTGGTTGAGAGACGTAGAGATTATCTACATCAACGCCGCATTTGGCCGCATAGTTTGGGTCGAGAGCATGTTCCATATCGACAAAGGCACAGATACCACCCCGTTGTTGTGCTTCTGCGATGATATGTTGGCAGAGGGTGGTTTTACCTGAGGATTCTGGCCCATAAATTTCGATGACGCGGCCTCGAGGCACTCCGCCCACACCGAGGGCAATGTCGAGTGATATGGAACCGGTGGGGATGGTTTCTACTTGCATGTGTTGGGCATCGCCCAGGCGCATGATGGAACCTTCGCCGAATCGTTTGGTCAAGTTGTCTAGCGTTTTTTCGAGTGTAGCTGTGCGGGCATCTCCATTATTGGCGGCCATAAGTTATCTCCTATTTTGGGTAAGTCGCAGATTAACGTGGGATTTTATTGGGCACGTTTTGATGCGCTTGATTGGTTTGGAATTTGAATATGCCACAGATGTTAGCACGAATGTTCTGGTTTGTCAATATTGAATATTATATTATGAACTTGTGTTCAATTATTTGATTTTGGTGCAAGCGATAACGTATATTTGGAAAAGGTGGGTGCTGTTAGGCCGTAGATTTGCTGCGAATGAGATGATAAAGGTCGGGGATTTCTTTGCCGCCGAGGAGGATTTGCAGAACGATGTATGTGAATAGGCCGAAAAGGGCAGAAGCGGCTAAGAACAAGAGGGTGTTGGTGATGAATTGGCTTAGTCCGAGGATGATGAGTGACATGCCTAGGGTGGCAACGGCCGTTCTGCCAAAGCTGATGCCGAGACCGCGCCAGTCCAAGCCGTTGAGTTTGCGGTGATTGAGATAGAGGAGAACGGCCGTTTGCAAGGTAAATGCAATAGATGTTGCCAATGCCAAACCGCCAACGCCCAGCGGCTCCACAAGCAAGTAGGCGAGGGCGATATTAGCGACCATCCAGCCCAGCGCCACAAACATCGGCGTGCGCGTATCATGTTGGGCAAAAAAGAGGCGTGCCGCAATTTCAAGGGTGGCTTCACTGACCACACGCAGACTGAAAAAGACCACAATGCCATACACCAAATCTGTCGAATCGGCCGTGAATTCACCCCGTTCCAACAGAAAAGAGATGAGGGGGCGGCCAAGCAGGACCAGAGCAGCAGCAGAGGGAACTGTTAACATCCAGATGATGCGCAGCCCATTTTGGGCGATGCGTTTCAGGCCAGCAATATCGCCTTCATTAAACCGTTCTGCCATAGTGGGAAACAGGACAACGGCAATAGCTGTGCCAAAGAGCGTTTCTGGCAGTTGCTGCAAATAGTAGCCGTAAAAATAACCAGAGGTGGCACCACTGGATAAACCGGAAGTGATGCGAATGATAAATAAATCAGCGGCTTGTACTGTGCCCAGGGTAATGATGCGGGGAATCATCAAGCGTACAATTTCAGTAACGCCGGTAAGTCCTCGGATCAATTGCGGGAAGAGATAGACGCCATATTTAAGCAAACCTGGCAGTTGAATGAGAACATGGAAAACAGCGCCAATGACTGTGCCCCAAGCCAGACCGTAAATGCCCATAGTCGGAACCAGGACAAATAAACCGATCAGATAGCCAATATTGAGAGCAATGGGAGCCATGGCGGGCAGAATAAAATGTTGGTGTGAATTGAGGATGCTGCTAATAACGCCGCTGATGCCAAAGATTGTTGTTTGCACCAGAATGATGCGCATCAGATTGGCCGTCATCACTTGTTGTTCTGGCGGGAAGCCTGGTACGAGTAGGACACGTGTAATCCAGGGCGCAAAAATGGCACCAATAAAGGAAACGCTGCCCAAAATGATAAGTACCAGAGTCAGTATGGTATTGGCAAGTTGGGCTGTCTCTTTGGCTGATTTGCTGGTGAGATAGGCGGAATAGACGGGGATGAAGGCAGCAGCTAACGCCCCGCCAGAGATGAGGGTGACAAATAGTTCTGGCAGTTGATTGGCGGCGGTGAAGGCGTCATAAGCGGGGTTGGTGCCAAAAGTTGCGCCGACAAGCTGGGTGCGTACTAATCCAAATACCTTGTCGATGGCGAGGAAGAAGATGACGATGATGCTGGAATTTAACAGGTGTCTTGCTCGACTCATGGGCGGGGATTGTACATGGAGATAGAGGATGGAGCCAGAGAAAGAGTTAGAGAATGGCGGTAGAGATACAGGATGGCGGTGGGATGGGATTGTATCCTTTTGCTTTCTGCCTTTGTTTGGGTGTTGAGGTAGAATGGAGGCACCTTGAAGAGGTAGAAAATGTTAGAAGACATCGGACGAATCACTTTAGAAGATCAGCCAGAGTGGCTGAAAGTTGTAATGCCTGTGAAACGCAATTGGCTGCTGTTTATCGTTTTTTCGGTGGCGTTGGTGGTGTGGGTGGTGTTTGTTATTGGTATGTTGATATTTTTGGTTCGTGATGTGGTTTTGGCTGG
>JACSSI010000149.1 GCA_014879345.1 Anaerolineae bacterium
ACGAACCAGGACATGGTGTGTTTGGTGGTGCCGGTGGCGCCGTCGTCGGCGGTTTGTTGGGCTTGATTGGTGGCCCAGCGGGCTTACTCGCCTGGACGGTTGGTGGCGCTGTGGTTGGTGGTGTGGCAGGTAAATATTTGGGACAACCATTTTCCAAGGGTGATCTCAAAGAAATCGGTGATGCCATGCAGCCAGACACCTCCGCTTTTCTGCTCCTCGTCGAAGATTGGGCCAGCGAAAAAGTTGCCGATCAACTGGATGGCTACAACGCCAACGTTGTCACCCTCACCGTTGGTGATGAACTCTCCGGCGAAATTGCCCAGGCGGTAGCTGGTGAGGCCACCGAAGATGCACCAGCAGATGATGATGCAAAGGCATCTGATTCAGATTCTGCTAAATAATTACTATTGGTTTGCGAGATGGGGAGATTCAATCCCCATCTCCAACTGCTGCCAAAATCAAGATGCCAGTTGAGCAGCTAAAACAAATTTACCTAATCATTATTCCCCGCTTTGGTCACAGCCAAACTGACAAGGCAGAAATGATAGAAGAAACTGCTGCCAAAGACACCCGGGTGATAGGGTTGGCAGCGTAGGAGTTTTAAGGAAGATTTCTTAATGTTCGAGAAACTTAATGAAAGTTCTGGCTCTGTTGTAGGCTATAAAGTGACGGGCAAAATAACACCCGCAGATTATGAGCAGTTGACCCCAGAAGTCCAGACCCTGGTCGATCAATATGATGATGGTGTGTGTCTGCTGCTAGATATGCAAGAATTTGCCGGTGAAGAAGTCAAAGCGTGGCTACCTGATATGGAATTTGGGCACGACTTTCACAACAAAATTAACAAGATGGCGATCGTTGGCGACAAACGCTGGGAAAAGTGGTTAACAGCACTCGCCAAGCCTTTTTATGCAGATGAGGCCAAGTTTTTCCATCCGGAAGAGACCGACAACGCCTGGACCTGGTTGCGGGAAACCGATTAATTCATAAATAACTGCAAAGGATGAAAAAAAATGACTGATACAAATGAATCCCAAGTACAAAATAACAACGATGAGTTCGAGGCTCTTTTTGCCCAGTCGGCCGCGGCTATGGTCTACGCAGACGGCTGCCTCACCCTAAGTGGCATCGCACCGACGACTCTTTTCTTCTCTGACCGGCCAGATCGCATCACCGGCCATATTCCAACAGAGGAATTCTTAGATTCCTGGGGCGAGGGGGATGACAGTTTTGCCAGCGACCCACCCAATGCAGTTCTGTCCATCTTCTCAGATGAAGAGGTTTGCGACATCGTCGTCGTGCTGAATGATCCAGTGCTGGACGGCGACCAGTTGAGCTACCAGGTCGAAATCCTGGATGGTGAAATGCCAGCAGCCGGTGGTGCCAGTTCGCTTTTCATCGACATGATCGGGCGACCTCTGACGCCCGTGTCTGTTTGTGGTGTTCGTCGTCGTGGCCGTCGTCGTCAACGCAGACGGGATCGCCGTGCCGGATTCTAAAAGTTAGCCAACTGTTTTTTGTAAACTGCAAAAGGCTTTGGAGACTGTAATGCTTATTTAGGCGATTAGATGTCTCGATCACTTATTCTGATTCAACTGGTTCGCGGCGGTCTCGCCATTGTCTTGGGCATCCTACTCCTTTTTTGGCCGGACAAAAGTGAACCATTTTTGTTCAACATCATGGGTGTGTTCTGGTTGTCGGTTGGTATCCTCACGCTTCGAGGCGATAGAGAACTCTTCTCGAAGGTTGGTAAACGGACGGCTTTAGCTGCCGGACTAGTGGGAATAGTAACCGGTTTGTTGGTTGTTACCAGCCAACTTACCCGCCAATGGTTGGATGAAGAAGTGTTCTTTTTCCTGCTGGGGTTGGTTATTCTAGCAACGGGACTGATGCATTTGTTGGTTGAGATCAGGATTGGTGGAATTACGAAGAATGTACGAACGGGTGTGCATTTTTTGCTGAGCTTATTTGAAGTTTTGCTAGGCGTGCTCTTAATTATGTCGCCTTCTCTTGAATTTCATTTTGTGTACTGGGCAGCGACTGCCTGGGCTTTCCTTTATGGGGCATTGACAATGGGAACGGCCGTTTACCAATATCGACATAGAGAAAAAGAAGTCGTTAGTTGAAAGTTCAATCTATATCAACCTGACCACGATTTATAATTGATTCATGATCATGGTTGCAAATTAAGGAGTAAAAAAATGTTGGGTACTATTGTTCCTGATGAAATAAAAACTATCACCTCAGAAAAGTGGGCAGAGTGGGCTGTTTTATTTACAAACGGAAATCGTGGACGCCTTATCAGCATCTTTTTAGAAGATGACAACCCGGAGGGAGACCTTCTCGTTGAAGATGTAGAACTGGTTGCTCTTGACTATGATCCAATCGGCAAAGGCAATACGTTTATCATCAGCCACGGTGATGATGAAAGCCCCATCCGCCATGAAATTGAGGAACCAATTGACCTTGTACAAGGTCAAGATGCCAATGGTCTTGTGGTGTCATTAAGCATTGAAGATGCCAGTGGCACGATTACCATGATTAAACTCAACTAATCTGGTTAGTTTTAGTTGAGGAAATACCTGTTAACCAACTAACCATCATATTTACCAGCTTATTCTATTCAAGGAGAATAAAACGATGAGCAAGAAAGAAAAATCAGCAGTATACAATATTTTAGCCTTTACCTTTGCCGGTGAAAAAACAGCAGAAGAGACCGTTAAGCAGATTAAAAATTCTGGCGATCTGGATGGTCAGTCCATCGTCGCTGAAGCCATTGTGTCAGTTGATGCAAAGGGTAAAACCCACATTCACGAACCGGGACATGGTATCAAGGGTGGCGCAGTTGGTGTTGTTGGTGGCGGCTTGCTGGGTCTCATTGGTGGGCCGGCCGGTTTGTTGGCCTGGACAGTGGGTGGCGCTGTTGTTGGTGGAGCAGCCGGTAAATACTTGGGACGGCCGTTCTCCAAAGGCGATCTGGAAGAGGTCGGTGAAGCGATGCAGTCCGATACGTCAGCCTTTTTGCTGTTAGTCGAAGACAAAGACAGTGAAAAAGCAGTTGACTCCCTCAAAGGCTATAATGCCAATGTGGTAACTTTGACGGTGGGGGATGACCTTTCCGGTCAAATTGCCTCTTATACGGCCGGTGAAGCTACAGATGGGCAAGGCAACGTTGTTGCTGGTGAAGGAGGCGTTGCCGCTGATGCTGATGGTGATGTAGCCGAGGCCTCAGATGTCGCAGTAGCTTCATCCGACTAACTAATTTTTTAGTAACAACCAGCATTGTGCTAAGGCACTTATCTGATAAGAGACCTTAGCGCAATACTATGTCACTAAACAAATATAGGCCACGCAAACAAATAATAGGAGGTTTGCAATGACTGAAAAGAAAAATTATCCCGAAGAATATACAGAGAAAGTATTTAAGGGCAAGGTCGAGCTTGATGTCCGTGACTCGGTTGCGGACTGGGGACCCTACAGCCCCCCGGATGCACCCAAGGATGCACCGAACGTACTCTTCATCCTGTACGATGATACCGGGTTATCCGCATGGTCACCCTTCGGCGGCGGGATCAATATGCCCACGGCGCAGAAGTTGGCCGACCGCGGCATCATGTACACCCAATGGCACACGACCGCTTTGTGTTCCCCTACCCGGTCTACCTGCCTGACCGGCCGCAACCACCACCTCAATGGCTTCGCCGCAATCGCTGAGGCGACCAACGGCTTCCCCGGACAGCACGGCCGTATTCCAGAGCAGTGTGCCACGGTCGGCCACATCTTGCAGGATGCCGGTTGGAGTACGTTTTGGGTGGGCAAGAATCACAATGTCCCCGAGCAGGACAACGCTCCCGGTGGCTATAAGGGGACATGGCCCTTGCAGCAGGGCTTCGACCGCTTCTACGGCTTCCTGGGCGGCGAGACTAACAACTGGTATCCCGACCTGGTCAATGACAACCACTTCATCGAACAGCCCTACACGCCCGAAGAAGGCTATCATCTGTCCAAGGACCTGGCTGACCAGGCCGTCCGCATGATCCGTGACAACAAGGCCAGCAATCCCTCCAAGCCCTGGTACATGTGGTTCTGCCCCGGGGCCAACCATGCCCCCCACCACTGCCCCCAAGAGTACATCGACAAGTATAAGGGCAAATTCGACGATGGCTACGAAGCGTACCGCGAATGGTGTCTGGCGCGTATGATTGAGAAAGGCGTGATACCGGAGGGTACCAAGCTGACGCCGATCAATCCGATGCCCGATGACCAGGCCGTCGCCGCAGACCAAGTCCGGCCGTGGGATACCTTGAACGATGACGAGAAGAAGCTCTTCTCACGTATGGCCGAGGTCTTTGCCGGCTTTTCGGAGTACACCGATGCCCAGGTGGGGCGCATCATTGATTACCTGGAAGAGTCCGGCCAGCTTGAAAACACGCTGGTGCTCTATGCGGCCGACAACGGTACCTCGGGTGAAGGGTCACCGGATGGCACAGTCAACGAGAACAAGTTCTTCAACGGTTTCCCAGATTCGATTGAGGAAAACTTGAAGATGCTCGACAAGCTCGGTTCGCCAGACACGTATAATCATTTCCCAACGGGCTGGGCGGTCGCTTTTTCCACCCCGTTCAAGATGTTCAAACGCTATTCGGAGTATTCAGGCGGCACTTGTGACCCACTGATCATCTCCTGGCCGAAGGGCATCAAGGCACGCGGGGAAGTCCGGCATCAATACCACCACTCTACTGACATCGTGCCCACCATCCTCGATGTGTGCGGGCTGGAAATGCCCGACACCTATCGTGGGGTGAAGCAATACCCGCTGTCGGGCGTGTCGATGCGCTACAGCTTTGACGCCAAGCCGGATGGGCCGACCCAGAAGAAACGCCAATACTTCGAGATGTTGGGTACGCGCGGCATCTGGGAGGACGGCTGGCGAGCTGCTTCAGTTCATGCACCCATATCCGGACACGGCCACTTTGACCAAGATAAGTGGGAACTGTACCACGTGGACGAGGACCGCTCCGAGTCGACCGATCTGGCCGACAAGTATCCGGAGAAACTGGAGCACCTGAAAAAGGTGTGGATGGAGGAGGCAAAACGAAACCTCGTGTTGCCCCTGGATGATCGCACTGCGATTGAGGTCCTGTCTGGTATCGAACGGCCTTCCACCGAGCCGCCCCGCCAGCGTTATGTCTACTACCCAGGCACAACCCCGGTTCCCGAAGGCGTGGCCGCCAACATTCGTGGCCGTTCCTACAAGATACTGGCCAATGTTGAGGTCAAAGACGATACCTCAGGTGTCATCTTTGCCCACGGCTCCCGCTTTGGTGGACACTCGCTCTTCATTCAAGACAAGAAGCTGAACTACGTATACAACTTCCTGGGCATCCCGCCGGAGCAGCGCTTCATCTCCAGCGAAGAGCTGAAGCCGGGCAATTACACGCTGGGCATGGAGTTCACCAAGGAAAAGACCGGCGAGCACGGCGAATCTCATGGCCATACCAAGTTGTATATCAACGACAAGGTCGTCGCCGAAGGCTCGATGCGCACCCAGATCGGTAAATTTACGCTGTGTGGTGACGGCCTGTGTATCGGCTACGACAGCGCGGACGCTGTTGCAGCAGAGTACACGCCCGAGTCCCAAGGTAAATTCACCGGTGGCAAAATCCAGTACGTAGAGGTGTCGGTGGAGAAAGAGCAGTACCGCGACCTGGAGAAGGAAATGGCTGCGGCGATGGCGGTTGACTAAGCTTGCCGCTCATTCGTTTCTAGTTTTGCATTTGACACGTTTTTAGACAGGATTTACAGGATTAGCAGGATAAAAATCTTACATAATCTTGTAAATCCTGTCAGTTTTTAAGCGTAAGGAAAAATCTTTTGAGCCATAATCTACCATCCCAGTTCCACATCATGGCCAAGCCAACGGGGGCCATCTGCAACCTGGCTTGCTCCTACTGCTTCTTTCTGGATAAGGAACTGCTCTATCCTGGTAGCGGCTTCCGCATGTCTGATGATATGTTGGAGAACTACATCCGCCAGCTTATCGAAGGTCACCGCTCTTCAGAGGTGACAGTAACCTGGCAAGGCGGCGAACCGACCCTGATGGGGTTGGACTTCTATCGCAAAGCCATTGAACTTGAGAATCAATATCGTCGGCCGGGGATGACTTTTGTAAACACCATGCAAACCAACGGCACCCTGCTTAACGATGAATGGTGTGAATTTTTCAAAGAACATAACTTCCTGATCGGGATCAGCATTGACGGCCCACGTGAACTGCACGATGCTTACCGGGTGAACAAAGGGGGGGCAGGTACCTTTGACCAAGTGATACGGGGGCTGCGGCTGCTGCAAAAGCATGAGGTTGAGACCAACGTGCTGACCACCGTCAACCGTATCAATGCTGATTATCCGCTGGAGGTTTACCGTTTCCTGCGCGATGAGGTGGGTACGGACTGGATCCAGTTCATTCCGGTGGTCGAGCGCCTGGACCAGCAGGGCATGGCCCTCTACCAGACAGGCACGACGGTGTCGGAGCGTTCGGTGCAGCCGGAGCAGTTTGGCCGCTTTTTGACTACAATTTTTGATGAATGGGTTATGAATGATGTGGGCAGCGTGTTTGTACCCACCTTTGAGGCAGCCGTGAGCAACTGGATGGGACTGCCTTCATCCGGCGTATGTGTTTTCAATAAAACTTGTGGCTCGGCTCTAGCTCTTGAGCACAACGGTGATCTTTACTCGTGCGACCATTTTGTGGAGCCGGATTACGGGTTAGGCAATATCGCTGAGACTGATATCATCGAACTGGTTGCCAGCAATCGGCAGCGCAAGTTTGGACAGGATAAGTTTGACACCCTACCCCGGCAATGCCTGGAGTGCGAGGTGCGCTTTGCCTGCCATGGGGAATGTCCCAAAAATCGCTTTATCAGCACGGCCAGTGGCGAACCCGGCTTGAATTACTTATGTGCCGGTTGGTATCATTTTTTCACCCACATTGAGCATCCAATGAAAATTATCGTCTCGCTGCTGCGAGCCGGTCGGTTGGCCGAAGAGGTAATGCCCATCCTGTCCAAAGAAGCGGCAGCGTTACAGGCTACCGTAGCCCAGGTGGGTCGTAATGACCTTTGCCCTTGTGGAAGCGGTCTCAAAACCAAACAATGTCACGGCCGTAAACGTGCAGCTGCGGCATCTCAACCAATTAGACTACCTGTTCACCAGGCACAGCCGCGAGCGAGAGCGATGGTAATGTCTGAATAACTGATCGGGGATTTACCCGACTGAAATACTCCTCGAGTTAGATAGCGAGAAAAACAAAGCGAGAAAAACAAAATGACAACTGAATTATCATTCTGGCATGATACAACCACCAAACAAGCTGTGATGGAATTTGTAACGGCCGTTACCGACAAATCTAACGCCAAATACGTACCACCGGAAGAGCGCATCGCCGTTTTTGACAATGACGGTACCCTGTGGTGCGAAAAGCCGGGGCAAATCCAGCTTGACTTTGTCCTACGGCGGCTGACTGAAATGGCAAAAAACGACCCGTCGCTGCAAAAGAAGCAGCCCTGGCAGGCGGCCTATGAAAATGACAAGGCCTGGTTCAATAACGCCATTATCAAACATTACCACGGGGATGACAGCGGGGTCAATGTCATGCTGGGCGGGGTGCTCAAGGCATTCAGCGCTATCAACGTTGATGCCTTTGCTAAACTCTCCGCCGATTTCATGCAGCAAACTCAGCACCCGACTCTGGGTATTTCTTATATGGAAACAACATTCCAGCCGATGGTGGCACTACTGCACTATCTGGAAGCGCATGGGTTTACCAACTATGTCGCTTCTGCCAGCGGGCGCGACTTCATGCGGCCTGTTACCGAGGCACTCTATGGCATCCCGCCGGAACGGGTGATTGGCAGCGCCGTCAAGCTCACTTTCCAGGCGGATAAGCAGGGCGCGGCAATTATGCGGCAGCCTGGGTTGGATTTGATTGATGACGGCCCTGCCAAAGCGGTGCATATCTGGGACAGAATCGGACGTTACCCTATCTTTGCCGCCGGCAATTCCAACGGCGATATTCCGATGTTGCAGTTAACAGATGCGAACCCACATGCCTCTTTTTGTATGCTGGTCAGCCACGATGATGCCGACCGAGAGTTTGACTACACGGCTGGCGCCGAAGATGCCGTGAGAATGGCTCAGGAGCGCGGTTGGACAATGGTCAGCGTGAAGCATGATTGGCGCACCGTTTTTGCTGCTAAAGAAGAGTAAGGCATGACAACGGCCGTTAATGCCAGCAAACTCGCAAAATACCTACCTATCCTGGGCTGGCTGCCTAGCTATCAAATGGGCTGGCTGCGTTCTGACTTGGTGGCGGGTCTGATTGCGGCAGCGGTGGTCACGCCCCAGGCGATGGCTTATGCCACCATCGCCGGACTGCCGGTGCAGGTGGGGCTATATGTGGCGCTGGTGCCCATGCTTACCTATGTTTTGTTGGGCAGTTCCCGCCGCTTAAGCGTCAGTTCAACCTCTGCTCTCTCTATCTTAGCGGGCACCGCTTTGCTGGCAGCGGTGGGTCCAACAAATAATCCCAACGACTACATCATTCCGGCAGCTACCTTGGCTTTTTTGGTTGGATTATTTCTGATACTGGCCTCATTCTTGCGTCTGGGGCTGCTGGCTAATTTTATTTCAACACCTGTTTTAACGGGCTTTAAGGCTGGAATTGGGGTGGTGATTTTTGTCAGCCAGTTGGGCAAGGTGCTGGGATTGTCTGTGCCCAGTGGGTCTTCGGTTTTTGCCACGCTGACATTTATCTTGACAAACTTGGGACAAATCAACTGGCCTACGGTAGCGCTGGCGGCACTCACGTTGGCAATTTTGATTCTGTTGCCCCGTTTTGTGCCACGCCTTCCGGCAGCACTGGTGGCGGTTGCCTTTGGCATTACGTTGTCAGCCGTTGTTGATCTCAGCAATTTTGGTATCGCTCTTATTGGTGATATTCCTACGGGACTGCCCTCTCTTTCGCTGCCGGATTTGTCGTTGGTGGGCAGTTTGTGGCTGCCTGCACTTGGCATTGCTTTGATGTCTTTTACGGAGTCCATAGCCGCGGCTCGGGCTTTTCGGGGTCAGGATGAACCGGCGGTGGATGCGAACCATGAACTGTTTGCGCTGGGCATGGCAAATATCGCTGGTGGTTTTTTTCAGGCTTATCCGGCGGGGGG
>JACSSI010000150.1 GCA_014879345.1 Anaerolineae bacterium
CGTAAATTAGCGTTAATTCGATGCCAAATTTTCATTTATCGTGGTGCGCCTCGCTCATGGGGAACTCCTGTGGAATTCGGCTTTCGCTTTACCTGGTGAACTGACCTTACTATAAGGAACGGCCGTTCCCCATATGATCCCCAAAGCGTCCCGCATATTTTTCTGCCCCCATTTTTTTGGTACGGACAGTGGACGTTTTACGGGACGCTGGCGGGACGATGGTGCGGTATTCTGCTGGCAAGTTCGATTGGAGCTTAAAATCAGATAATCAAGTTCAAAGGAGATTTTTAATCATGAACGAAACAAAAATGGTAAATGGTGTCAACGTAACAAACCTCTTTGCTACCCTGGATGTTGTGAAGGCGCAGCCAGAGGCCGCCAAGTTCCAGTTCCGGGCAGCCAATGAGTGGGTATCCGGCACACATAACCGCAGTACCTTCAATGGCTTCTTCGGTGCGGGTCAGGAAAATACCCATAAAGCGGCCTTCACCTACGATGCCGATCATCCCGCCGTATTGGTGGGGCAAGACAACGGGCCTACTCCGGTTGAGTTCTTGCTGCACGCTATCGCCGCCTGCATCACCTCTGGCATTGGCAATATCGCCGCGGCGCGGGGCATTAAACTCACTCGTGTTGAGTCTCAGGTGGAAGGGGACATTGATTTGTTGGGCATCTTCGGCATGGATAAGAACGTACGCAACGGATATCAGGCCATCCGCGTCAACATGCAAATTGAAGGTGACGCTCCTGCCGAGAAGCTGCAAGAAGTGGTGCAGCAGTCCATCTCTCGTTCGGCCGTTTACGACGTCCTGACCAACGGCGTACCCGTCTCAGTCAATGTGACTGCCTAGCCTTGTTTTAACCAAAGGTGTGCCGGGTTTTAACAACCCGGCGCCTTTATTCTTTCCCTAACGTGACTATACAGTTTCTCGAGGGCTGAGTCTGTCGAAGCCCGGTTGCCCTGGATAAGCTCAGGCAACGACTTGTATAGTTTCTCCCTAAATAGGTATTACTCACTCTGGAGGTTTTCCATGAATCTTGACTACGATGTCATTGTGGTCGGCGGGCGCGTGGCTGGTTCTTCTACAGCCTTACTGCTGGCACGCTTGGGCTACCGTGTACTAATCATAGATCGCAGCCACCCTGGTAAGGACACGCTGTCTACCCATGCTATTATGCGCAGCGGGGTTTTGCAGTTGCAGCGTTGGGGCGTTTTGCAGCGTATCCTCGATCAGGGCACGCCTGCCATCCGGCGCATTGTGCTGGGCTTTGGCGAGCAAGAGATTGGCTTTGATTTCCGAGAAGCGTTTGGTGTAGCGGCGCTTTATGCGCCTCGACGCTACATTTTGGATACAGAGCTGTTGGCGGCTGCCGTGGAAGCGGGTGCAGAGTTCAGGCAGGGGTATCGTCTGCTGGACTTGCTTTTTGATGAAGAAGGCCGAGTTACTGGTGTGCAGGTTAACGCCAACGGCACGCCGTCTGTGCTGCGGGCACGGTTTGTCGTGGGGGCGGATGGGATGCGCTCGCGGGTGGCGGCGGCGGTCAAGGCGCCTGCCTACGAGAGGCATCCTGCGGTTAGCAGCTATACGTATGGTTATTTTGCCGGCATTGCTTCCGGTAGTTACGATGCTTATTTTGTTCCGGGTTTGGCAGCTGGATTTATTCCTACTAACGAGGGGTTAACGGCCGTTTTCACGGCTCGTCCTAACACTGGCAACCTCATCAACGACGATGAATTTTACCGGCTGGCTGCGGCTGCTTCTCCCAATATGGCGACCCACCTGCAAACGGCCGAATTGGTAAGCCCTTTTTACCGCACATTGGGTATACCTGGCTTCCTGCGCGTGCCCGGCGGCCCTGGTTGGGCGCTGGTTGGCGATGCCGGCTTTACCAAAGATCCGGTCTCGGCCCACGGCATCTCAGATGCGCTGCGCGATGCCGAACTTCTGGCAAATGCCCTGGACGCAGTGTTGGCAGAACGCACGTCTGAATGGGAGGCGCTTAACAGTTACCATCTTACGCGGGATCGCTTTGCGCTGCCGCAGCATAGAGCCACAAGAACGCTGGCTGAATACGGCTGGGATGAAGCGGAAGCGTCGGCGCTGATGCGGCGGCTTGGGCAGCTCACGGAGGAGGAGTGCGACTTTCATTTGACGTCGATGCCATCTGCGACAAACCTTCAATCAGACCCGATGGCAATGTCTTTTGCTTGAATTGTCTTGGATATCTGCCTGGGGGGAAACAGCAGCAATGGCTTTGTTCACAAACCTGAATAAACGAAAACGGCCGTTACCCATCACACTGGTAACGGCCGTTTTTACATCTCGTATCCAATCATTTGCTTCATATTGGTCGTTGAAAAACTCAACCCTTCTCGAGCGATTATGTTCTTAACGTATATTGCCGCACGAAAATGGGAGATTCTCAAAGAAGCAACCAGATGGATATGAGACAAAACATGAGTGCGACTGGAAAATCGAATTATTTTTGTACTTGTCTCTTTTGTGACGCCTCCGTTGGCTCAGACACCGAATTTTCAGTGAGACTAAATAACAAATCATTAGGGACGGGCGTCAAGGCTTCGTCGGGTGAAAATATGTACAGGGTATCTTCTCTCAACAAAAAGAGAGGCTCGGCCAGGGGATGAATGCTGCAATAGTCGGTAAAATCAAAGTTGGCTGTGATTTGGGTGGCTTTAATCATATCGCCAGCTTCTAGCCGTTCAGTCAGGGTGGAGTAGGTAAGTTTTTCGTTGAATAAGACACGGCCGTTTAAGTGCAGCGGTGCCTTTTTACGCGTGTCTCCCTCTCGGTCGCCTTGCGTGGCTACATGATAGACCTCAGACCGGCCGAAAATCTCAGCAAAATGGAGAGAGGCTAGCGCATTTGCTTCTTCATTGCCCGTTAACGCCAAGAAGTGACCAATCCCGTTGAAATCAATTTCATCAAAGGCGTGTTCAGAATATGCATTGCCATAATATGCTGTTAAGCCCACCATGCGCGCCTGCGAAATATTGTGCCAATTAGAATCAATCAGCGCCGTAACGACACCTTCTGCTTGTAGTGCCAACGCCATCTCTCTGCCCAAGGCATGAGCGCCCATGAACAAGACGCCCTGGGGATTTTCATCGGCGACGCCTAAGAAATGGGCTAACGGCTTGGCGGTTAAACTGTAGATCAAGACCGTGCCGACAATGACCAGAAATGTGAGGGGAACCAAGCTCTCCGCCCCGGCAACGCCGTCTTCAATGAGGCGAAAGGCAAAGATAGAGGAAATGGCGGCGGCAACGATGCCGCGCGGAGCCATCCAACTCATGAAAATGCGGTCACGCAAATCCAATTTTGAACCAACGGTAGAGAGGAATACGGCCAGAGGGCGGGCGATGAAAATTAAAACGGCCAGGAATAAAAGGGCTTCCAGGCCAATATTGCTGATGTCGGCCCAAGTTAGGCGGGCGGCCAGCAAAATAAAGAGGGTGGCAATTAACATGACCCGTAAATCTTCTTTGAATTTTTCAATATGTTTGACGGGGACAATGGTCTGGTTGGCGAGGACGATGCCCATCAGGGTGACGGCGACCAGTCCTGATTCTTCTTGCAGTAAATTGGCGCTGGTGAAGGCCAGGAGAACGACCATCACAGAAATGCCGTTTTGTAAATGATCCGGAATCAGAAAGCGCTTCAGGAGCAGCAGCATGAAGCCGGCCGCTAAAAAGCCGATGATGATGCCCACTGCCATTTTGCCCAAGACGCCGGTGGCGATAATGGCAGGCGCATGGCTTAATTCACCTTCCAGGATGATTTCAAACATCAAAACGGCTAATAGCGCCCCCACTGGATCGATGAGAATGCCTTCCCATTTTAAGGTGGGGCCAACCTGTCCTTTGGGTCTCACTTGTTGCAGCAAGGGGCCGACCACAGTGGGGCCAGTGACCACTAAAATAGCGCCGAGCAGGAGCGCGATTTCCAGATTTAAGCCTAAAAGATAACGAGCGGCGATAGTGCTGACGGCCCAGGTTGCTAACACGCCGAGGGTGATAAGACGTACTACGACGTTGCCGTACTGCCGGATTTCTTTGAAGTTGAGGGTGAGTCCACCTTCATAAAGAATGAGGGCTACCGCAAAGGAGACGAAGGGAAACAGAATGTCGCCTAGCAGAGCATCTGTGTCTAGGAAACCGGTGGCGGGGCCGACTAAAAAGCCTGCTAACAATAGTAAGAGGATGGATGGCAGTTTTAAGCGCCACGCTAACCAGGTGGCGCCCACGCCCAGTAATATTATCGTTGTCAGGCCAATCATAAATGTTTCGTTCATACACGCTCCTTGTTTATTGGGGTGAGTTGAGTGTAGGGGAAACGGCCGTTACCCACGATAGGTCAGGATACAGACAGAGGGCATAAAGGAGACACATTTTCAACTTATAACCAGGCTTATATCCTCACCTATACCGTTATCTATGGCATATCGAGGGGGTATCGGTCACAATGAAGGGTATATGGATACAAAAACAAAACAAGATAAGTTTGGCAGCCGATTTATTGTTGGGCGGAAAGAGATTTTAAACGCTCGATTGGATTTAAATACACGGGCTAAGGAGAAAGTGACACACCCACACTATCTGTAAAAAAAGCGGTCAAAACAATGTTGGCCGCAGAAAGGGAATATATTTTTGTGGTGGCTCAAGATAACAGGTGGGTGGGCATATTACGGTTAGAAGACCTTCTCCACATGGTCGCCCGATCATAAAAAAGAATTTAGGATTCCACTTCATCGTCCAAAAGCGATAAATAGGAGGCAGCTTCTTCACGGCTGTTTACATCTAGCTTCTTCAAAATATTGTGGACATGGTTTTTTACCGTACCCACTTCGATAAACAAACTTTCTGCAATTTCTTGATTGGTAAGTCCGTCACCAATTAAGCTTAAAACCTCTCGTTCACGACTGGTTAAATCAGCAACCGCTTGCGGATCAAGCGTATATTGCGTGGAAATTTGAGCCAGTTCAGCCACCTGGTTCATCAAAGCAGCGGCGATGGTGGGGGAAACCAGGGCTTCATCTTGATGGGCAGCGCGTACATTGTCTAGCAGCCGTTCAACAGGCACGTCTTTCAACACGTAGCCAGCCGCCCCCGCCATCACATATTGCAAAATGACGCTCTCAGATTTAGGCACGCCAATAATCAGCACATTGGTATTGGGGTGGGAGGCTGTGACGGCTTCTGTCAGGGATAAGGCACCGCCATCGGGCAAATTGGCCGCAGCCAGCACCATATTGCAATTGCTTAGTTCTAATGTCCCGAGCGCTTCTTCTGCTGTAACGGCCGTGCTGACTACATGTATATCTGGTTCCTCAGAAAGCACAGAAGCAATAATATTGGCAATTAATTTCGTTTGATGAACAACAATCACTCGAATCATGTTTGAGTTCCTTTTTAGTCGAAATGATTGTAACAATAAATGCTAGAGCTATCCATACCTGAGCTTGTACCTATAGTTTATACCCAGGTACATGGTAGATAGACGTTATGGTTCTTAAACTAGAAGTAATTATCGAAGATTGGCCGGAGAGAAGATATGAACAAAGATGCGCCCAAAAAATTACAAGATAATGTCATCCTACTCATCAATGGCCTGAGTAAAAGCGGGGGTGCGCTAGCTAAGATGCTGGCACAACAAGGGGCTGATGTGGGGATTATTGATTTCGGCCATATGCCAGCGTTAGCCCAGCGTATTCAACAAGATGTGCAAGATAACGGCCGTCGCTGCCTGGTGCTGACCCCTAATCCCACGGAGACCGACCATAGCAGGTTTGCCCAACAAGCAATTAGCACCATCATAGATGATTTAGGCGAACTCGATTCGTTTATCACTTATGCTGCCGAGGGTGATTCGCTAGATAATGAGGATCTAGCAACTGTCCCGGAAAACGGCCGTTCCTCCCCGCATCTCTCTATTTTTGACCAATACGCCCTTACAAAAACCGCGCTGGAACAAATTTTGACACCTTAACTGAAAATATTCCCCATTCTATACCCTCATTGTATACCCTTGCATATGGTGACAACCACGCTTGTCTGTTACGCTGAAAGTATGATTTCAAGAGAACCCCCAAGGATAAGAAAAATGCTAAGAAGTGTAGAAAACTTAAAAGAGTACAAAATTCAAGCCATTGATGGCGAAATTGGTAAAGTAGCCGCGTTGTTCTTTGATGATCGGCAGTGGCATATTCGCTATTTGGTGCTGGATGTAGGGAACTGGTTGTTAGGGCGGCAGGTGTTGATTGCGCCAACTGCCGTTACCCACATTGACTATAAAAACAAAAATTTATACCTGTCACTCACCAAAGCGCAAATAGAAGACAGTCCTGACGTAGCTCAAGATGCGCCCGTTTCCTGTACTATTGAGCAAACGCTCTACAACCATTATCAATGGCGGCCTTACTGGAATGACATGGCCGCGCCAATAGCGCCTGCTATTCCCTTAATAGATGCAGAGCCGGTAGATGATAAAAGAGACGCAACCAATCATCTACGCAGCACAGGCGAAGTGACAGGGTATCACATTCAGGCAAATGATGGTGAAATTGGTCATGTCACCGATTTTCTTTTCGACGATAAAGAATGGCGCATCCGGCACCTCGTGGTAGACACCGGTACTTGGCTATCTGGGGATAAGGTGCTGTTGGCGCCACCCTGGATTGAGCGCATTCACTGGGCTGGCAAAAGCGTACATTTTGCCTTAAGCCAAGACAGTGTGCGCCACAGCCCACCATTTGATCCCACTTTATTAAACCGACCAAAATATGAAAACGAGATGCTCAATCATTATCAAGCCTGGTTTTCTTATTTACTACAACAAGAACAAGGAGAAACGAATATGTTTTTAGGTAAAGATATTATTGGCAACCCCGTCATTACAGTGAGTAACGGCCGTTCCATTGGCAATGCAAAAGACATCTATCTCACGGAAGATTGCAAAACCGTCGCTGGCATCTACTTGGGTACAGAAGGCTTGTTCAGCCGACAATCCTACCTCATCAAAAGCGAAGATGTCGTTACCATTGGCGAAGACGCCGTTTTGGTGAAACATGGCGAGGTTATTCATGAAGAAGGAGAAGTAGCCGCCACGGAGAACAAATGGCTGCGGCGTGACGAATTACAAGGACGCCCCATCGACACCCCCGGCGGCACAAAAGTCGGCAAAGTGGGGGACGTTATCATCAATATTGATGGCGACGTACTCGGTTTTAGCTTGAGCCAGGTTTATGTAGATGGCCCTATCGCTGACAACCGAGCGGTAGCGTTGCACACCGTGCAAGATATGGGTCATGAAGATGGCGCAATCACCGTTGATCTGAAGCAGGCAGAAAAACAAGAATTGAGCGTCGTATAAGTTAAGTAGACAATATCTATACCCTGTGTCTATATCCAGGCACATGGTATTTCTTCAGATTTTTCCTTACGCTAGAGTTCAAATCTTACCAGGAAGAAGTTCAACTTCTGCGAGAAGTTGAACTTCTTATTTATTAATTAAAATAGGTTGACGGTCGTAGAGCCTTTCTGCCACCAGTCAGCAATAGGAGTATGATGCAAGCAGCCAATACAACCCGTGTCCAACAACAAGTTTCACTCACTCACAACAGCCAACATAGCCCCAACGGCCGTTATACCACCCCCTCCTTTAGCCAACTATTAGACGAATTTGAATTCCCTCAACCCCAGCGTGGCGATATTCTGCAAGGCGAAATATTGCGCGTTGAGGAAGATGTGGTGTTCGTCGATGTTGGCTCAAAACGGGATGCTCTTGTGCCGTATGACGAGGTGAGCGAGTTTGACGACGCCTTCCTCGATGGCCTATCACCCGGCGATGACGTACCCGTTTACGTGACAAAGACGCCCCGAGGGGACGAACCGTTATGGGTCTCTTTGGAGCGTGGCTTACAAACCTACGACTGGCAACGAGCCAAAACCTTGCATGACGAGGATAAAACCATTGAACTAAAAGTCGTCAACTACAATAAAGGTGGCTTGGTCGTGGAATTTGGCCGCATTCAGGGGTTTGTGCCAAATTCCCATCTTCCTGAAATTCGTTCCACCCACGACCAGCACAAACAGCAGCAGTACAAAGCGAAACAAATTGGTACGACACGCCTGTTAAAAATAATTGAAGTAGACGCTAAGCGAGAGCGATTTGTGCTGTCTGCAACGGCCGTTCAGAAAAAACAGCAGCAGCAACAATTGCAAAAGCTATCCGTCGGGGATGTATTGACTGGCACCGTGACCGGGTTGAAAAAATTTGGGGCATTTGTCGATGTCGGCAATGGGTTGACCGGCTTAGTCCACATCTCCAAAATGGATTGGGAATTCCTGGATCATCCCGCTGATAAATTGGCGCTGGGCGAAGAAATAACCGTGCAGGTAGACGATATTGATTTAGAACGTCAACGCCTTAGCCTCAATCGCAAAGCGCTTTTGCCCGGCCCCTGGGAGCAGTTTGCCGACCGGTATCAAGTTGGCGATTGGGTAGAAGGTGAGGTAACGGCCGTTGTCGAATACGGTGCCTTCATCAAATTAACGGAACACGTCAAAGGTCTTTTGCATCAGAATCAAATGAGCTTGCCCAATGGTACTGCTGTAGAAAACGTCTTCCAGCCAGGCGATACCCCCATGGTGAAGATCATCCACATTGATCTGGATAAGGAACGAATTGCACTCAGCACGCAACTAGCTTATGAACCTGTATAACAGCCAAAATCAACAAATTGAGCCATTCACGGTGGGCGATAAGGATGTCACCCTTTTCGTGGGTGGCATCACGCCCTACAACACCGCCCATCTCGGTCATGCGTTCACCTACTGCGTCGCCGATGTATTGATGCGCTATCTGGAGATGCAAGGCTATCACGTCACCTTTGTCCAAAATAGTGGGCAACCATTGCCTAAAGATCGGCAAGAACTAAACAACAAACAGACGTATTACGTTAGCGAAGATATGCAAGCGTTAAATGTGCGCCTTCCTGATATTGCCCACTTCGATTTAAGCGAAACGGTTGATATTCAGATAAGCGAAGCTCACGAAGTTGGAACCGAGCAACGGCCGTTTTCCCGTTTCTGGTTGCACACGACCCTGGTAGCGCATAAAGGCGAAAAGATGAGTAAATCGCTGGGCAATCTGGTATTGGTACGTGATCTGTTACAATATCATACAGTTGATGCGTTGCG
>JACSSI010000151.1 GCA_014879345.1 Anaerolineae bacterium
ACCTGACCTGGCCCGACGTGGCCGCCTTACCCCGTGATACCCCCTTGATTCTGCCGCTGGGCGAAGGTTATGACCAGGCGCAGCTTGCCAGCGCCCTGGGTCATCCCGCCCAGGCTGGACTGCTGCCAGCGATACCCTTTGGCTGGCGCGGCAGCGGGTTGGCCGTGCCGGAGCCGCTGCTTGGTCAACTCGTCAGCAATCTGCTGGACAGCTTGCGGGACGACGGCTTCTCGCGGGTGTATGCCCTCACGCCGCAGGGCGTTGATCTCGCTCTCGGCCCGCAGCGCATCGCCCTGCCACACCGCAGCCAGTTTACCTCGGCCCCTCTGCTGCCCGACGCGGCCTCTTTGGACAAGGTAGTGTTGATCCCCATCGGCCACACAGAGCAGCACGGTTATCACCTGCCCCTGTCCACCGACACCCTGATTATCGGGCATATTGGGCAGGAAACAGCTTGTGCTGGGCTTGTCGAAGCAGTTGCTTCGACAGGCTCAGCAGACGGCACTTCGACAGGCTCAGCAGACGGTGCGGCTGCCTGCCTGCCCGTCTTCCCATACGGCGTCAGCACCCACCGGCAGGCGTTTGCGGGTACCCTCAACTGCGGCGGCCGTGCCTTTGAAGAATTCTGGCTGGGGGTCATTGATGTGCTGGCGGGGCGCGGTTTTTGCAAGCTGTACTTGATGAGCGGTCACGGCGGCAACGTCTCCTTTTTGGTCAACGTGGTCAAATACGCGGGGGAGCGCCACCGGCGCATCTTTTGCGCTACCACCTGGCTGCATACCTCGGGCAAACTGGGCGCAGCCGCCCTCGAAGCCCACCGCCGTTCCGCGCTGGGCGGCATGGGCCATGCCGGTGAACTGGAAACCGCCATGATCCTGCACCTGCGCCCCGACCTGACCCACATGGAGCGCGTGGTAGACGAGACGGACTTCATCACCACTGAAAATTACTACATGGACTGGATCGAAGGTGGCTCGCTCATTGCCAATCCCCCCTGGGATGATGACACGCAGACAGGCGCTTACGGCGCGGGCAGTGTGGCTACGGCGGAGCATGGCAGGATTTGGTTGGAAACGGCCGTTCTCGAAAAAATCAGCCACGTCCAGGAAATACACGAACAGCACCGTCGTCGTGAAGCGCGGCGGGCGGCAGGCTTTGGCTTGTGGCGGGGAGAATAAACCTATCCAGATAAGCAAAAGCCCAGGCAGTTTGCCTGGGCTTTTTTAATAAACGAGGTATTTTCTTCTGGAACCTATTCTTGGGGAACCCACGTGTTAATACTTGCCGGTTTTGCCATCCAGGAACCAACTTCACTCAACGCAGTATTATCGCTCCAAACCAGGCCGTCACTCCAAACCAAGCCGTCGCTCGAGACCAGACCATCACTCCAAACCAGGCCGTCGCTCCAGACAAGGCCATCACTCCAGACGAGTCCGTCGCTCCAGACGAGTCCGTCGCTCCAGACAAGGCCATCGCTCCAGACAAGGCCATCGCTCCAGACAAGGCCGTCGCTCCAAACAAGACCGTCGCTCCAGACCAAACCGTTCAAACCTGGCAGGTAATAGTTGCCCTGTTCATCTTGCACGGTTTGCCCCCGGAAATGCCTAACACCGGTCAAATCTTCTTGGAGATTGAGACCCTTGTTTGCACAGTTTGCCGCAGTGCTTTTGATTGCTGCCTGTGCATTCACTAAACCAGCCCCTTGTCTAAAAACGCTGTAAGCCAGTTGATCACCTGCTGCTGAAATTGCCGGGCGAGCTGTAGCCATTAAGCGACATTTAACGTCATCGGGTGTCAGGTCAGGCTCTGCTTGTATCATTAAGGCTGCCATAC
This sequence comes from Anaerolineae bacterium, assembly GCA_014879345.1. Taxonomy (GTDB): domain Bacteria; phylum Chloroflexota; class Anaerolineae; order Promineifilales; family Promineifilaceae. The sequence goes on from JACSSI010000151.1 coordinate 1,834, forward strand.
CACTGACAACGGCCGTTGCCTGTGAGGTACCAGACATCATGAAATAGCTGTCATGGGTATGGTATTTTGCCCGTGCCTGGGCAATCTGCGCAGTGCCGTCCATCAGGCCAATAATGTGCCCACCAGGAGCCACAACATCCGGTTTAACAAAGGCTTCCGCAGTGGGACCAGCGGCAGAGAATGTCGCTAAAAAGTCATCTGCTGTGTATCCGGGTGTGTAATTATCTGACATCGCCCCGACGGTGATGATGTATGGCACATTTCCCGGGACTCCTATTGTCAGCGGATCAGGCCCATTATTGCCAGCAGAAGCTACCACCACGATACCTGCCTGCCACGCTTTCATCACAGCTTGATTAATGGGATCATCCCAATAAAATGATTGCGGCTCCGCACTAAACGACAGATTTAGGACACGAATATTGTATGTATTTTTGTTTTTGACAACCCAATCAATTGCACTAATCACATCCAGATATTTACCTGTGCCATCATCTGCAAAGGCTTTAATAGAAATCAATCGCGCGTCAGGCGCAACACCTTTAAAGCTGTTGTTTACATTTACATGATGGTTAAAGATGATGCTGGAAAGATGTGTGCCGTGTCCGCTGCCATCACTGCTAACAACACCTTCCACTCCGGTAATTGCATTGTAATGAACAACACGGGACACCCCATCTGTTGTTTTGCCAAGTGCCGGGTTATCGAAATAGCCTGTATCGATGATGGCTACACCAACGTTCTTACCCGTAAAACCCTCCTGATGCACTTCAGCGGCATTGATTAAGTTTCCATAATTGGTCTCACCATCGACGACAAATACAAAGGTGTCACTGGCAACATATCGTGACAGCGCGTTATCCTGAACTTGAAACTCCAGGTGGTATGTTTGGCCTAAGTTGACGTTATTGAAGGTATATTCATAACGGCCGTTAACCAATTTTCCTGGTACGCATTTGTTATTATCCAGGCAAAAATAATTCCATTGGGCAGTCCAGTTGTTATTGACATGGAAGGCACGCATGGTGGTGTCATTGACATACTCAACACCGAAAGTTTCTCCAGCGCTTATCGATTCAAATTTAACGGAATCTACAGCCTGATAATACCCATACGGTTTAGTGTTATCTTGCACTCTAAACTCGATGCTATACGTTTTACCCAGGGTTGCTGGCACCAACCGCACGTAATATCCATTCAGGCGTGTACCTGGCATACAGTCTGTTGAATTGATGCAAAAAGTGTTCCATGCTCCGGTCCACCCTTCATCTTTGTGTGCTATCCGTAAGGTATTATCACCAATAAATTGGAAATCGAATATCTTTGAAACGGGTGCAGCAGGGGGCGTAATAACCGGAGTTGGAGAGGGCGGTACTACTTTAGTAATGGTGAAATTATCAACATAGAACGCAACAGTAGGGTTTGTGCTTTCCACATAAACATCTAATCCGGAAACCGCCGTATCAAATGTGTACTGCCCTTTTAGCAAAACCCATTTAGCGTCTGTTACCCCATTGGGCGCACTGGGTGCAATCCAGTCATAACTGGTTTTGCCACCGACGGGCGTGCGCTGCATGGTTATCATCACCTGGCTGGCTGGCTGCCCTGCTGCCAGTTTTACGTAACCACTGATTTCATAGACTGTTCCTGGCTGAAGTGTACCCAATACGTTCAAACTTGGACCATGCCAGCCAGCGGTACGTCTGGTTACTTTAAGGCTCTTGGTGCCAGCTTGGGCAGCTTCAGTTACCGTTTTTATCGTTACATTGCCACGTGGGCTCCACCCTTGTGTGGTGCCATTCTCAAAATCGGTCTGAATAATAGGTGACGGCAGGGAAGAAGTAGTGGCAACGTCAAGGACGGGCGCTACATGGGAGGCGGCGGTAGAGACGCTTTGATTATCATAGAGGGCAGTAACGGCCGTTGTCTCTTGTAAAGCCGCCCGTTGATCCGCTGTCAGCTCAGCGCCCACCGCATCAATGACAGCCAATTCACGCACAACAGAACCACCGACAGCCAAAACGGCCGTTTTCGCGGCAGCAACACTATCTGCTTGAACAATTACTGAGGAGGTTGGGGAAACGGCCGTTGTTTTTGAGGATTGTTTACCCGCTACCAGCATCAACGCCATTAATAACAACAGAAATACAGCTACAGTACCAATACGAGTTTTTTGTTTCATGATGTATACCCCTGAGTCTACTCTTTCTACTAATATCATCCTTTTTTTTCCTGTCAAGAATTGTTACAGTGGTTCAAATCAGCTAGGAAATTAGAACCATTGGGGCAAACTTTCAAGCTTTTCAAGATGATGCATCGCACCAAGACGCATAAATATACTGTGTGCAACTGCATAATCAGCCATAGCAGCCGCTTTGTTTCCCAATGCCATGTTGATTCTGTACGATTGAACCATCAACCGCCCTTTTCCTAATTCATCAGTAATACCAGTCAGCGCATTTTGCCCCATTTCCAAAAAGGCACTTGCACCCTCCAAATCATCCATATTAAAACAAGCCTGAGAAGCCACTCGACAAGCCCCAGCCTCATATATCTTGTTTCCAATATCAACTGATAATTTCAAGGCGTCATTCGCTTGCTCCAAAGCGCTTTGATAATCCTGTTTGGCAAAGCTAAACTCAGCTTGTATACGCAGCAATTCTGCCAATACATCTTTCGCCCCAATCGATTCTGCCAGTAAAATATTTGTGGTTATCGTCTCTTCAGCTTCATCATATTTCTCTTGCCACAAATAAATTTGAGCCAGCCCACTACTCGCATTCACGATCATAGACGAGATGTTAAACAATTTTGCAATTTTAAGACTCTCTTGATAATGCATTTCAGCTAACTCAAACTTGCCCTGACCACGATAAGGATGACCCAGATTATTATGGGTAATTGCCACACCTTCAACATCCCCCATTTCCTGGCGCAAAGAAAGGCTGTGCTTAAAATAATCAATGGCTTTAGGCCAATGACCGATTACATAAGCCAACACACCCAGATTGCTGTAACTTCTAGCAACCGCCCAGGAATATCCCATTTGTTCCCTGAAAACCATAGCCCGCGTGGTGTGGTGCATGGCTTGCTGCCAATCTCCAGATTGATAACCTATACCGCCTAGTAAGTTTTCCGCATCAGCCATTTCATTCAGATCACCAAGCTGCTTGGCAAACTCCAGGCCTTCTGTCCCAATTTTTCGGGCCTGTTCAAACTCACCCTGTGCAAAATATATCCAGGCTAATTCGGTAAACACCTGGCAAATCTCCTGGGGACGATCTTCAGAAAGCGACTCACCTAACAGCTCCTTTGCTTGAGTCAAATAGGTGCGACCCTTATCATAATTTCCCAATTTTCTGGCTGTTTTACCCAGGAGTATTAAAAGTCTGACATATGGATATTCAGGGTTTGTTTGGGCTAAGGGAACCAATGTCTCCAATGCCCTAATTGACTCGTCAAACAAACCCATGATTCGATACGCTTCTCCCAAACCAATACCCAGCCGCCACTGCCACTCAGGATTCGGTTCTGAAAGATAGGTGAGATATCTTTCCGCTTGTTGAAAATGAGAAACAGCTTCTTCGTTGGCATAGTGCGAAGCTGATTTTTCGCCAGCTAAAATGGCATACGGTATTGCGCGAATGTACGCTTCAGCCTGACTAAAATGAAAAGCGAGTGCGGCGGCATATTCGACATTTTCATCTGCCTGTTGGGTTTCAAGGGCTAAGGCAATTCGCTTGTGGAGTTTTTGGCGATGTGTGGCTGGAATGGATTGATAAACAATGGCATGAAACAGGGTGTGATTAAACTGCCATTGAGCAGATGTATTCAGGCGGCTAACCACCAGGCGATTGGCTAAACGCTGCAATGGTTGCTCAATATTGGAAACAGTGGCAATTGTTTGCAAGATAGCAGCATCAAATTGAAATCCAATAACGGCCGCATACTGTACAATCTGTTTCAAATCTCCAGGCAAGGCATCAATACGGGCATAAATAAGGCTGTTTAACGACATGGGAATCATGTCTGATAAGTGCGCAACCGGCACATTTAACTGCCACCATCCATTTTCTTTTTGGAGATAGGCTTGTTCAATAGACATCCTCACAAGTTCTTCGATGAAGTATGGATTGCCTTCACTGCGAGAAATGGTTAGTTCATAAAATTCATCTGGCAGTTTAGTAGTAGGCAGCAGTTCATTTAGCAGTTGCAGGCTGTCCTTTTTTGATAATTTTTCCAGAAACATCTGTTTTGTCTGCCCAGGCAGGAGACTTTGCAACCTTAAAAGCCGATCATTGGGAGATTCGGCACCTTGCAGCCGTTGGGCACATACAAAGAGTATGGCATCTGAAGCAACGATGGTAGCGATAAATAGCAGCAATTCGGCCGATATGGGGTCAATCCAATGCAAGTCGTCGAGGAAGAGAATGATGGGATGTTCTTTAACAAGGGTTTTGAGCAAGCGACGAATGGCAACAAATATTTGTTGGCGCAGTTGTTCTGGCTGCATTTTTACAAAATGGGGGTCGGTTGGCTCAAGCCCCATTATGATTTCCAGGTAGGGCTGGGTGTTTTGCGCGTCTCTAGGCCATTTGTTGATGCCATCTTTAATTTTTTGGCGCATCTGGGCTGCGGTATCTGTTGTTTGAATATTGAAGGTGTTTGCGAATACAGCTGCAAAGAGTGAAAATGCTTGGTCTGTGCGGTGGGCTGAGCTAGAACCTTTCCAGATGAACGGCATGGTGGGCAGGGTAACGGCCGTTTCAAATTCACGCATCAATCGACTTTTACCAATACCCGCTTCTCCCTCGATCCAGATTATGCCACCCAACCCGCTTTCCATATTCTTCGCCAAACTGAGCATGGCATTCAGGCTGTGTGCGCGACCAATATAACGGGTGTGGATACTGGGCAAACCACGAGAGGAACCAGGCGCGTCAAGTGGCGCACCTAATACCCATGACGCCTCCTGCCAGTCCGGCAATTTTAAAGCTTCCTCATAAGAAAAGTAATGAGTTGTCGCGTTACGCACCTTGCTGGTCACATAAATTTTAGTCTTGGTCGAGACAGCCGCCAATTTCTCTGCCTGCGCTAACGCATCACCTAAAATTTGTATTGTTATACTTGCGCCATCTTGAATTTGGTTTAAAGTGACAAAGTCATAACTGATGCCAATGTGGGTGGGGATAACCAGGCTCTCTGATTCTGGTAGACTTTTTTGGTTGATCTGGTAGGCGGCTAAAACAGCCTGAACCACATCATTTTCGGCCACAACAGGGATACCAAAAACGGCCGTTAAGCCATCCCTGCGCAAACTTACAACACCCCCATTCCGCTTTGCCGTCTGAGCAAAATCCATGATTAACCGAGCAATCGCAGAAGGCCGTATCTGAGACTGCACATCCAGCGGATCCAAATTCAGCCAAAGCACAGCCACCGGCCGGTATTCAGCCTCTGGTACAAATTGTTTGTGAGTAGAAATTTGAAAATCCACGAAAAATCACGCTCTCATTAATGGGTTTTCTTTACCCTAGGTCGCTGCGGGTAACGTAAAGAAAAATACACTACCCACTCCGGGTTGGCTGTGTACACCAACCTTTCCCCCTAATCGGGTAACAATTCGTTGCACAATAGATAAGCCTAAACCATGACCCCGGTTATCTGTTAAGCCCAAACGCACAAATGGCATAAACAACTGGGCTTGCTGCGCTTCTGTTAAGCCATCGCCATGATCACGCACCCAGTAACGAACCATGCCGTCCGGTTGAACCTCCGAACCTAACCCAATTTGAGGTGACTTGCCTCCGTATTTGATGGCATTCCCAATATAATTAGCCCAAACTTCCTCTAACCAGGGTGTATAACCCAGGCCATTTTCCCATTCAGTTTCCACCGCAATCTGGGCATTGGCATCCATAATGGTGTAGTAAAGACGGGCAAAAACCTCACTAATAACGCCTTCCATATCAACTGGACTAATTTTCACATCTTCTTTTCTCACACTGGCTAATAAAAGCAGCCCATCGATAATGCCGCGCATTCGTTTGCCATTATTCAAGATAATAGTTAGAAATTCTTCAGCCTCTTGCGCAGAAAGCGCTTCTTTTTCCTGGATTAGAATGGTGGCAAACCCCATGGTATTGGCGAGCGGACTTTTTAGATCATGCGCCACCGTGTGAGAAAAGGCATCCAGTTCAGCATTGCTCACGCGCAGCGACTCGTTCATCTCCGCTAATTCAGCAAACAGCCAGGCATTGATAATAAAACCAGCCACTTGATCGGTTAATAATTGCGCCAACGAAATCTCTAAATCGGTAAACGGCCGTTCCGCCTCACCATTCAATAGTAAAACCAAACCGACACGCCGCCCCTGAAATACAAGCGGCAGCATCAACAGCCCCTGAATGTCGAACGCTGCCAAATAATCATACTCATCAAAAAGGTGGTGTGCTGTGCCTTGAAACAATTGGCTTACCGACCTTTCCTGCAACAATCTTTGTAAAGAAACATGTTCAGCCAAATCAAAACGAATATCGTTTAGCGATAACTCATTTTGCCAGCGTTCATGCTGGTAAGCAGCAATCGTTGCCAGACAATTTTCCGACTCATGCCAGCGCATAACCACGCAGCCATCCGCATTCAGCAAATGAGCCAACTCCCAGGTATACGTTTCCAAAATTTGCTCTGGCTCCAGGCTGACACTCATGGCAGAAGCCGCAGACTGTAACGTGAGTAAGCCACGATAAAGCGCCAGCACCTCTGCTTCAGACGTATTGATTTGTGCTGCTTCTGGTTTTATGGGAGGGGTAGGTTCAACCTGTTTCGTATCTGCATCCACTATTTCCTGAATAGTGCCGATAATTCCCGCATGACTACCATCTTCCGCCATCTGCGGATGTTTAACAAATCGTAGTCTCCGCGGCTGATCATGAACTAAAATTTCGGTATCAAAGTGAATCGATTCGCCGGTTAGCTGCACTTTTTGGTCAACGGCAAAACTCTCGAAGCCCCATTCTGAGCCAAACAGGTCAAGTTCCGTTTTATTCAGAATATCTGAAGCAGATAAGCCTAGAAGGGAACTAACATTGGGGGTGATAAAGGTGAAACGGCCGTTGTTTGCTTTCGTAAATATAACTTGCTGACTACTGTTCTGGTTGGACATTCGTCACATGAAATTCCTGTGCGGTGCTGTGTTGTAATGATAAAGGTGACCATTGTTCCGGTATTATATCAGTCCTCCCCTGGCACTTCCCTCCCCAATAAGTGCTACCCCTTTAGTCATGACAA
>JACSSI010000152.1 GCA_014879345.1 Anaerolineae bacterium
CCTCGCGCCGGTGATTGTGGCACAGGTTATCACCCTGCCCAATGGCATGCAGTGGGCTTACTGGATGTTGGCGCTGCTGATGCTGCCAGCCGTCCTTTACGTGTCGCGCATTCCCTCGCCCGCCATGCCAGAAACCGCGCAGGAAGCCATCGCTGGCGTTATCAACTGGCCGGTGGTGGGCTTGATTGCCCTGTTCTTCTTCCTCTATTCCGGGGCAGAAATTGCCTACGGCGGGTGGATTTATACCTATGCTTTAGCGACTGGCACGGGAACTGTTAGCAGCGCCGCCTACCTTACCTCGATTTTCTGGGCATCGCTCACCATCGGACGACTACTAGGTATCCCGATTGCGGCACGGCTACGGGCGCGGGTGATCTTGTTTGTCGATTTAGCGGGCTGCCTTCTGAGCCTGGGTTTGATTTTACTGGCGCCGGAGACAACGGCCGTTGTGTGGGCAGGTACGATTGCGTTAGGGTTGTTCATGGCCTCTATCTTCCCCACCACACTTACCCTGGCAGAACGCAACACCAATGTCAGTGGCTCGGTGACAAGCTACTTCTTTGTCGGAGCCAGTCTCGGCGGCATGACAATTCCCTGGCTGGTGGGGCGTCAATTTGAACAGAGCGGGTCGCAAGCGGTGATGCTGATTATTTTTGGCTGTTTGATACTGGCTTCGGGGGTTTATGCCTTACTGATGCGCCAAATCACGGTTGCTCATGCGGCACAGGCACAACCCTGATCGATGAATTAACTTTAGCGCAAGTTATTATTGGAATTAACGGCCGTTGTTTCCCCAAAGACCTAACATACCGGCAGCAGCATTTCTACGGTTTCCAGCAGTCCAGACACATTAAATGGCTTAAACAAGTATTTTTGAGCACCTGTTTCCAACCCTCGGTATTCGGCATCTGTATCAGCTCTTGAACTTAGGAAAATGACGGGAGTGGATGCAAGTTTTGGTATTTCACGAATGTGTTGGAGCGTTTCAAATCCATTCATACCAGGCATTAATACATCTGAAATAATGCAGTCGGGCTGTATGGTTTCTAGTTTTGTCAAGGCTTCTACGCCATTTTCAGCTTCGATCACTTCATAACCCGCACGTGTTAGGCAGTGGTACAATAATTTGCGCGTTAAATCCTCGTCGTCAATCACTAAAATTGTAAAAGTCATAACCCCTCAACTAATTTTACTTAACATAAAACGAACGGGTGCTTTGTGTTCTACAGTGGGTTAATTATCGCTACTACGAAACCAAGTTTTTACGCAACGTTCCCTATTATAACATACCGCAAAAGATGATGGAATGTAACATTTTAATCGGGAATCCAGACGATCTTTGTGATAAGTTGATAATCTTGAAAACGAAAATCGAACAAGTTGTAAGCCAGATTGGACGAATCGCAAAGCGTAGTCTAGTCTGGACGGCTAAATTTTTAAAGTTCTGGTCGCCGTTACAGGGTAATAATATCAATACGCTTCGTGTCTTCAGCCTTCAAGGTACCAGCACCTTCTACCAAAATCACAGCCCCGGATTCTCTTTCAATAGCATATTCACGCAGCCATTGTCCTGCGAACTGACGTCTGAGATACGGCTCTGCCAGAATACCTTGATCTGCCACATGAACTGGAAAAATGCCATAGGAGAATTGCAATTCCTGGCAAGTACTATCATACTGACTCGGCGTTACAATCCATTGCGGCAGGCGAAAACGTGTTAAGCGTCGTGCGGTGGCGCCACTACGCGATGGCGCAAAAACGATTACCGGCATTAACATTTCAGCCGTTGCGAACACAATGAGTGACAATAAATCAGCTTGAGCAATCGTTCCGTCTTGTTTCTTCATTTTCAGCAAATCGGCAATGACAAACTTTGGCATAGCGGCTTCAGTTTGTTGCGCAATGCGTGACATGGTGGAGACGGTAGCCACAGGATAGCTGCCCACGGCCGTTTCTCCAGAAAGCATCACACAATCCGTGCCATCTAATATTGCATTCGCCACATCCGTCGCTTCTGCTCTGGTTGGACGGCGGTGACTCGTCATGGATTCCAACATTTGGGTGGCGGTAATAACAGGCTTACCGGCCAGGTTTGACTTCTGGATAATTTTCTTTTGTACAGATGGTATCTCTTCAATGGGAATCTCAACGCCCAGGTCGCCTCGCGCCACCATAATGCCATCAGATGCCTCAATAATCTCGTCAAGGTGATCCAGCGCCCCAGACCGTTCTATTTTGGCTATGATAAAGGGGTGATAGTTAAGGGCGTCGGCGGCTTCACGAACGGCCGTTATGTCTTCTGCCCCTAATACAAATGATTGACTCACCGCATCCAGCTTCTGTTCAGCAGCAAACTTCAATAATTCATGGTCTTTTTTCGTGAACGCACTAATGCCTAAATCAATGCCTGGAAAATTCACACCCTTATGAGAGCGTAATTTACCGCCGACTGATACCACACAATGAACCTTGTCTTCCTGAATTTCTTTGACTATCAGTTCAATATAGCCATCATTCATAAAGATACAGTCGCCTGGCTTAACAACTTTAGGTAATTGAGAAAAATCTAAAGAAACACGCTCCCGATTCCCCACAATCTCTTCCGTTTGCAGCACAAACGGATCCCCTCGTTCCAGTTCAATAGATTCTTCAGCCAGTTGACCAATACGCATTTTAGGGCCAGGCAAATCTCCAAAAATAGCAACGCGGGCATTAACGGCCGTTGCCGCCGCCCGTACATTGGCAATCATTTGTCTGTGTGCCACAAAATCACCATGAGCAAGATTGATACGAGCAATATTCATCCCATTTTTGATCATTTGCTCTAATACAACTTGCTCTTGAGAAGCAGGCCCAATCGTACAAATAACTTTCGTCTTTTTCAGAGGCAGGTTATTCAAAATAGCACCCTCTAAACAACAAAGACACTGTGAATATAGAGCTTGGCAATGATACCGGCTTGCCCTCCATTCACAGTGCCTTCATGTTTCATTGTTAGTAAACAAAGCAACAATCGATCTTCGATTTGTTGCAAAGCAAATTATAATGTGTCGATATTATTCAATTCTTGGAAAGCACGTCCCATACGAGCGACAAAAGAATCTTGACCTTTACGTAGCCAGGCGCGTGGATCATAATATTTCTTATTCGGGGAATCCTCACCTTCGGGATTGCCAATCTGCGATTGCAAATAACCTTCTTTTGCCGCATAGTAACCACGAACGCCATCCCAGAAAGCCCATTGCAAGTCAGTATCAATATTAAACTTGACTGCGCCGTAAGAAATCGCTTCCGTAATTTCATCCGGGCTAGAGCCAGAACCACCGTGGAAAACAAAATCGACAGGTTTCTCACCAGTACCGAACTTTTCTTGCACATACAACTGAGAATCACGCAAAATCTTCGGTTGCAATTTCACATTACCTGGCTTGTAAACACCATGAACATTACCGAAAGAAGCCGCCACCGTAAAATTGTCGCTAACATTCTTTAACTGTTCATAAGCATACGCCACTTCTTTAGGCTGTGTATAAAGACGGGAACTATCAACATCAGAATGGTCGATGCCATCTTCCTCCCCGCCAGTGATACCCAATTCAATTTCCAAAGTCATGCCCAGTTTAGCCATACGTTCCAGGTAGACCTTGCAAGTTTCAATGTTTTGTTCGATGGGTTCAGTGGATAAGTCTAGCATGTGGGAACTGTACAATGGTTTGCCGTGAACTTTGTAGAAGGCTTCACCAGCATCCAACAAGCCATCAACCCAGGCCAGGCGATTGCGTGGGCAGTGGTCAGTGTGCAAAATGACGTAAGCGCCATATAACGGAGCCAGTTGGTGAACGTGATGTGCCGCAGAAATGCAGCCAGCAATCGTGGCCCGCATATTGTTGTCATTCATCCCTTTACCAGCGAAGAACTGACCGCCACCAGAGGAAAATTGTAAGATGACAGGTGCATTAGCCTTAACGGCCGCCTCCATCACCCCATTGACGCTTTCAGTACCAATACAGTTCGCTCCTGGTAACGCGAAATTATTCGCCTTAGCAGCGGCAAAAATCTTTTGCACGTCACTACCAGTTACAACACCAGCAGCAATTTCGTTCTTTAAATTTGACATTTGAAAACCTCTCTTTATATTGAATAAATGTAACTATACAACTCTCCCTCGACTGTCATACTCGCGAAGGCGGGTATCGAATTCGTGGATTCCTGCGAAGGCAGGAATGACCTGTACAGTTACAGGTAAATAACGTACCTTAAGATACGTTCAAAATTAAAAATTGCGTCATTGAAAACCTGCATAGTTCACATGGAACTATAAACCCACAACATTGTATTTTACCTCTTTATGCCCAATTGCCGTAATAAGAACCAGATAGTTTCCAGACGATTCAAACCAGCCGTACTCGTGGTAGTTAAGCAAAATTATAGATTTAGCCATGATTGTACGCCCTTGCCCACAAACAAAAAAGCGACGATCATCCTAAATGTTTAAGACAATCGTCACCATCTTGTACGAATGACACGACATAGTGGCGAAAACGTTAAACTTAACCGTTAATCCACAAGCGCAATTTGTGAATCAACTTATCCCGCCCACATATCAAAAATAAACATCGTCCCCACCACGCCCATGAGTAAAATGCTGCCAATCGTCCATACGCGGTCAAAAGCTGGCTTCCTGCCTAAATGGCTCAAAAACAGATAAATGGGAGGTGCAGCCAGCACATAGCGGTGCATTCCTTGAGCCGGGCCACTGGTAAACGAGAGCGTGATAACCAACAGGCCAAACAAAGCCAAATCTGGATATTTGCGTAGGCCAGTAATGCAGGCCACAAAGGCTAAAATGATGGCACCGAACTCAATAGCATAATAAGCTGCTGCTTGTGGATTATCACCAAACAAGCTGTAAGAAGCCTCCCGCCACGCCGCGTAAGTTGCGCCAATATTAAGCAAACCGCGTCCGAAAAACTCTTCTTCAACACGGCTGAACGCCATGCCAAAATAAGAAAACCGCCAGATAACAAAAGCAATCAGGGGTGCAGACACGATTAGAAGATTGCCAATTTTACGCCAGGGCAGCCCCTTAAAATAAATTTGCCGCCATTCCAGGTCTAATTCCAACCATTCACCATCTTGAACCCAGGAAATAAAGAGCGGCACCACCAGCACCACTCCTGCTGCCCGGGTAAACGTGGCAAAGACAGCCAACAATGCCGCCCATCCACGATGTCCGCGCCGGATTAGAACTAAGCTGGAAAAGGCTAACCCCAAAAACAAGCCTTCTGTATAAACCACTGACAGGAAAAAAGCGCTGGGGAAAATGAGCAGATAAAATGCGGCTCGCAGCCCTCCATCTGCACCTAATTCTTCGCGGCCTAGTTCAAAAATTGCCAGCGTTGCCGCCAATGTACCCAGCAACGAGATGATGACGCCAGCCAATGTTGCTGTGCCAATCGTTGTTAACCCGAGTATGGATAGGGGCAAGGAGAGGATGCGCATTAAAAATGGATAAAAGGGAAAAAAGGCGTGGCTGAGTGAAACACCTTCTTTCGCATTGCCTGTGCCTTGAGGGATGACGAACGGCCAAAAACCACCGCCTGTGCCTACATTGCCAAAGGATTCACCAATGTGGTCTACATTGGGATCACCGTAGCCGCCAATGGCTATCGCCAGATAATATTCAGAGTCCCAGGCAACCTGGTGTTCTAGGGTGGGGTCTTTCAGGTAATATTTGGCATCCTGGTCGCCGCCAATGCGGGTAGACCCGGCCGTCCAAAATAAGGCGCGGTCTGGTCGGCGCACGTCGAAGCGTGCCGGAACAAGAGCAGAATAGGCGAGCATGATCACTGCCCAGCCAAGCCATAGAGCAAAAATCGTGCGTTTTGTGGGTGTTTTTGACATGGCTGCCTACCCTTCTGATCCGGTGATAATCAAATTTCGCATGAAGTGCCGTTGGGAAAAAATTAAGATAAGAACTGGCACTATCATGATGAGCAGGGCACTGGCTTGCAACTGGTTTTGAATGGGGGCCAGTGATTGAAAGTTTTGGATGCCAAATGAGATGGGGGACAGGTCTCGGCGGGTACTCAGGTAGAGAGCGGCTTGGCGTGTTTCGTTCCACATGAAAAAGAAATGTAAGAGCGAAACGGTGATGACAACCGGCCAGGATTGGGGCAGAACGACGGAGAAAAGGGTGCGGATGGGGCCGGCTCCATCTAGCATGGCCGCTTCGTCTAAATCTTTGGGAATGCTCTTGAAGTTTTGGCGCAGTAAGAAGATGTAGATCGCATTGCCAAAGAAGAAGGGCAGCATAATGGGCAGCCAGGTGCCATCCCAGCCCAAAACTCGCGCGTATATGAAGTAGGTGGGAATCAGGGTTACTTTTTCTGGGATGAGGATGGTGGCTATTAACAGGTAGAACAGCAGATCGCCCCCGGGCAGTGGAAAACGGGCAAAGCCATAGGCCACGACGATGGATGAGAATAGTACGCCTACTTCTGTGATGAGGGCGAGGAGTAAGGTGTTGCGCAGCATTTGTGGCAGCCGTAAGGCACGGAACAGAATGCTGAAGTTGTCCCAGGTGGCATGGAATTCATAGACGCCAATGAGCTGCCGCCAGTTGCCTTCCCAGGTGATTAAGCCGGCTTCGGGGTTTTGCGGATCGATGAACTCGCTGCTTTTTCGCCCAGGGCTGACAAGTGCGAGTTCTCGTGTCTCATCGCCAAAGGGGACGGTGTAGATTTTGCGAGCTTTGCCGTCGTATTCAAAATCTGTTTGGCGTGATGGGTAGATGGGGGCGTTGCGGTCGCCTAGTTGATACCCTTCCATGAAGGAGGTTGTCAGCATGTAGAGCATGGGGAAGAGGTAGACGATGAGCAAGGTGAAGACAAATATATTAAAAACGGCCGTTCCCAACACCTCCCAATTGCGCAAACTGACATACTTACTCGGCGTGGTCACACTGCGTGTGGTCGCACTGCGTCCAGGACGTTGACTGGTCTGATCGCTCATCTTAAGACTCCCTGTCTGGGAAATAAACCCAGCGGCGCGATGATGAGAATAAGGCGATAATGACAATCATCACGATGACAAAGAAGAACCAGGCCAAGCCAGCCGCATATCCCAAATCCCACTGCTCAAACATCCAATACGTAATGTAGCGATCAAAAGGCACGCCTCCACCCCTAAATGTATTGCCACGGTCGAGCAAAATAACACCGCCAAACACAGCGATGAGATTGATAATCAGCGTAAAGAAAATGGCTGGCGTAACCATCGGCAAGGTAATGCGGAAGAAACGTACCAACGGTCCCGCGCCATCGACTCTGGCTGCTTCGTTGATTTCAGACGAAATACTTTGCATGGCGCCCAGCATAATCAACATCCCTGGCCCAATCGCCCACAAAGAACTAATGCTATACAAAAAAGCGGCGGCCGCATCTGAATACATGTCATTAAAACCAGCCAAGCCAAAAAAGGGCAAAATGAAACGATTGAGCCACCCTGTTGCCGGATCCATGAAGCCGTACCACATGAAGGCAATTGCCACACCAGGAATGATGCTGGGTACGAAGAACAAGGTGCGCGTCATGGTGGGTGCTTTGAGGCGTGGATTGCTCAATAATGCCGCCAAAAAGATAGAGGCAGCCAGTTGTAAGGGAACGGTTCTAATGGCGCTGTTGAGTGTGAAGGCAATCAGATAGCCAATCGCTTCATCCTGAAATAAACGAACGTAGTTGGCTAAACCGATAAAACTGGTCTCTTCTGGCTTGAGCATGTGGAAATCGGTGAGCGATAAGCCGAATGAGGCCAGAATGGGCAGCAGCTTGAACAGGACAAAACCGATCAGCCAGGGCGAGATAAGCAGGAGGCCAGTCGTTTTATCGTAACGCAAGCGGAAGCGGGTTTGGCGTCTTTTTGTCGTTTTCACGTATCCCCTTGGGAGATAGAGATAGAGATAGAGTGTAGAGATAGAGAAAGGTAGATAACCCTCTATCTCTACACTCTATCTCTACACTTTCATTGATAAGTGTCTACCAGTGAGCGCACGTTGATGCTGTTGATGATGGCGGTGATGGGCAGTTCGCGGTCGCTCAATGTAAGACGAATGACGTGGCTTGTGCCTGGGCGCAGGTGGAAGAAGTTGTCGGACACCTGGATGCCGTCTTGGGCTTCCAGCCAGACCCAGAGGGCGGGTTGGTCTGACGAGAGGGTGATCTGATAACGGCCACTTCGACCATGCTCAGTACTAGCGTTTCCTATCTCTTCAATCGCGCATAAAATCTCAGGGTCGGGCAGGCTCAGGTGCTTGGGACGGGCAAAAAGCGCCAAATTCTCAGAGACGATAGCCCCGTCTACGTGCAGCGTTAGCCAGACGAGCAAATCCCGTTTACCATATTGCGCCAGAACAGATTGCAGATCAACGGTGGTGATGGGATTGTTTTGATTGGGAGCGATAACGGCCGTTTCCTCCCCTTCTGCCACCCGTTCACCCTGCGCCGTGGTCACTTCCCAGCCTACCACCCCGGCAACTTCTTGCAGATGATCATTGGTCACATGAACAGCAACCGTGCCGTCTTCCAGATTAGCCACACCAGAGACCAGCAGCGGCGCATAAAAGTGGCGTGCCATATGGTGTAGGGCTTTCCAACGGCCGTTATAATCCAACGACGACCAACTGGCAACCGGCCAGCAATCATTCAACTGCCAGTAAAGCGTGCCCATCCCGCGCGGCATCGTGCGCCGCCAATGTTCCACCGCATGTTTCACCGACATGCCCTGCAAAATTTGGCTCAACCAGAGCGTATTCTCAAACGAAGTTGGCAAACGGAACCAGTCGAGCAAATAATGCATAATAATACTGTTGCCGCTGGGACTGCGCTGATGGTATTCCATGATATAGCTGGTAATATTTTCATCTTCCGGCTGCGTATACGTGCGCACCATTTGCGGTTCCGGGAAAGATTGGAAACCAAACTCACTGTTAAAACGATGGAAACAGGTGTAGTAAAACTCAAACGGCTTCATGCCATGCCACACATCCCAGATATGAGCATCGCCCCAGCGCGGATCATTCCAATCGCGCCGATCATCGTAAGGCGTGTGCGGACTGGC
>JACSSI010000153.1 GCA_014879345.1 Anaerolineae bacterium
GCCTCACTGGCTAAAACTTGAGCAAGTCTTTTGTCTCTGGTTAGGACGGTGAGGCTCGTTGTTTTGGCGGTGGCGGTGATGAAGGCATCCATCCAGCCTAGTCCAGATTGACCATATTGTTGCATCCAAGCTCCTGCCAGTCTGGCTGTTTCAGAATGTAGGGGGAGTAGCGCAAACTGATTGATAAGCGTCTCATGACGATTGATTTCTCCGGTGCGTAATCCCCGCCAAAGTTCAGCTTCTGTGATAACAGAAAGATATGCTCTGATTTTACCGTCACGTATCGACTCGAAATGGGATCGTATGCGTTCTCGTCCGTGGTAAATGTCGAGGAGGCAGTTGGTATCGAAGAGGAGATCACTCATTTGACCAGTCGCTTTGCCATCGGGAACGGCCGTTTGCCAACCAATCCTCATCCATATCAGCCCTGTCTGCCCACATACCAAACAACTCATCAAGTTGAGGAGCGGGTTGCAGGGTTTTTGTTTGGGTGCGTTCGTAAGCTTCAATACTCATGATGACCGCCACTGGCTTCCCATCTCGTTCGACGATGATCGGTTCACCATACTGGGCGGCTTCACGCAATACTTTGCCAAAACGGTTTTTTACTTCTGTTGCTGAGTAACTTATTTCAGTCATACACCACCTCTGTTAGCTAAACATTTTAGCTAACAGGTATTGTAGTCGAAAGTGGGGCAGCAGATCAACTTGGGTTTTCTCGTCAGGCAAGCATGTCAAGAAAACGGCCGTTTCTTCATAGGAACAAATCTCAAAATAAAGTAGAATTTCCCCGGTGGTTCTAATAACTTGTGAAAAATATCAATAAATCATCGTCGATTCAACGCTGGCTGTTTGCCCTTTTGGTAATGGGTTTCCTCTGGGTTCTGGTCAATCGTATGGCCGAAATCCGACAGTTACTGGGTACATTAGCACAAGGTCAGTGGACATGGGTGGCGCTGGCGGCCGGGCTGCAAGTGAGTTACTACTTTGTCTATGCGGTTTTGTTTCGGTCTGCCTTCAGCCTGGTGGATATTCCGGCCAGGGTGCGTGATCTGCTGCCCATCGCATTTGCCTCGTTGTTTGTCAACGCTACCACGCCCACGGCTGGAGCGGCTGGCATGGCCCTGTTCATAGATGATGCCCGGCGGCGGGAGCATTCAGCTGCTGCCGCGACAGCAGGCACTTTGTTGGTGCAGGCTTCGGTATTTGGTGTATTTATCCTCTTTTTAAGCGCGGGGCTTGCCTATTTGTTTAGCTATCACAACCTGACAGCATTGGAATTTATCAGTGCCATGATTATGTTTGTGCTGGCGGGTGTGTTGTTTGGGGTATTGCTGCTGGCATTGTGGCGACCGCGGTGGCTGCACAGGTTATTTGCCGGGGCGGCACGCTTGGTCAATGGCATGGGACGCTGGGTGAAACGGCCGTTCCTCTTGCCGGATCACTGGGCTGAAAAAAACGCCCAGGATTTTAATGGTGCGGCCAGCGCCATTCGCACGCACCCTGCTCAACTGGTGGTAACACTGCTCATTGCGCTGACGCTACACTTAACCAGCCTTGCCAGCCTATATTGCCTGTTTCAGGCATTTCATCAAACAGCCACACCGGTCATTTTAGTCGTAGGTTATGCCATGTCTATCCTGTTTATGATCGTGTCACCGACACCCAGCGGCATTGGTGTGGTGGAAGTGGTTGTACCCCTCGTCTACACTTCTATGGGAATGCCTGCGGCGGCGGGAACGGCCGTTACCCTTTCCTTTCGTGGCCTTTCTTTTTGGCTGCCCATGCTGCTGGGATTTTTTCTGCTGCGGCAGTTGTCGATGTTCAGCAGTTCCGAACGCGCTTTGGCAGAATCGGGGCAAGTTCGATTTATTGCTATCCTCACCGCGTTGATGGGCATCCTCAACGTTTTCTCCGTTTTTCAACCGGAATTGTTTGCCCGTGTGGCGCTGCTGGCTCAGTATTCACCGGTAGCTGTCCGGCAAAATGGTGCAATCACAGCCATTCTCACGGGCTTTGCCCTGCTTGTTCTGGCCTATGGCTTGTGGCGGCATAAACGTATGGCCTGGATGTTGACATTATTGGTGCTGCTGCTTTCGATTATCGGCCATCTGCTTAAGCAAAATGTTGCGGAAGCGGTGCTGGCGGGTTTGTTGGCGTTTTATCTGGTGGCACAACGCTCTCATTTCCATGCTTTATCAGACGAGCCATCGGTATGGCAAGGCATTCAGGTGTTGGTGGCGGCGTTTGCGTTCACACTGGCCTATGGCATCATTGGCTTTTATGTGTTGGACCAGATTTATGAACGGCCGTTTAACCTGGTTGAGGTTTGGCAGCAAACGTTTTCATTTTTTACAATTTCTTCGGAGCCAGGCTTATTTGCGCTCACCACCACGTTTGATTATCTAACAGCCTCTATTTATATTGTCGGCGTGATAACGTTTGGTTTTGCTTTGATTATGCTGCTGCGCCCAGTGTTGGTCCATACGCCAGCCAGTGAACGGGAACGGCGGCGGGCAGAAGGGATTGTGCGGCAATACAGCCACGCTTCATTGGCATATCTAGTGGCGCAGCCTGATAAGTCTTTCTTTTTTAGTGAGGGCGGATCGGTGGTGGGTTTTTCGCTGTATCGGCGCACAGCCATCGCCTTGGGCGATCCAATTGGCCCGGCAAACGATGCCGTAGACGCGATTTTTCAGTTTCGGGATTATTGCCAGCGGCATGATTGGCGCGGCGCTTTTTACCGGACAAGTTCTGATTATTTAGCGGCTTACCAGCAGGCTGGGATGCAAACGTTGTGCATTGGCGAAGAAACGGCCGTTTTGCTGCAAACTTGTTCATCAGCAGAGGCTACGCTAGAGATGGCTTGGGAAACGGCCGTTTATCAACCACCATTTCCAGGGGAACTGGTAGAGCGTTTACGGCTCGTGAGCGATGCCTGGTTGAGCAGCCAACACCGTGAAGAAAGCCGTTTTGCCCATGGCTGGTTCAACCGCAATTACTTAAACCAGGGTATTCTGGCAACATTATCAGGGCAAGGGCGTGATATCTTAGCGTTTGCCCATGTCATACCCACTTCCGTCACCGGTGAGCTGGCTTTATCAATGCTTCGTTACCATGATTCAGTATCACCTGATACCCATGACTATCTCATCAAAACACTAGTACAGTGGGCACGCACCCAAAACTACACACGCCTCAGTTTGGGCTTGCAAGCCCTGCCAGAAGATAAACGCGACGATAATCTGGCACTAGAGCGTGCCGCACAACGCATTTATAAAGCGATGCAACCCGCCATGTGGGAAACATCCCTCTCCACATTGAGCAAAGTTTTACCGATAGAAACGAAACCTTGTTATCTGGTTTATCCTGGTGCGACCAGCCTGCCTGCTGTCTGGTCAGCGCTGGCACGCATCGGTGGCAGCAACGCCTGGCTACAAATTAAATTATCCAGCAATCGGTCATGAAAATTTTCACCTATGATCAGTTCACATTTCCCTTGCCGACAGGCCATCGCTTTCCGGCGGAGAAGTATCGTCTGCTGCGAGAAGCGGTCGAAGCCGCTGGGGTTGTGCCGCCTGAACATGTGATCGTACCTACCCCGGCCACGACCAACCAACTGCAACGGGCGCATGGGGATGATTATTTGGCCAAGGTGGAAAACGGCCGTTTATCCCCTCAAGAAATTCGCCAAATTGGCCTGCCCTGGTCACCGGAACTGGTGGTGCGCTGCAAACATTCGGTGGGAGCCACTATTGCCGCCTGCCGCGTGGCGTTGCAGGAAGGTATCGCTGCCACCCTGGGCGGTGGCACACACCACGCCAGTTGGAACGAAGGGCAGGGCTTCTGCATCTACAATGACACCGCCGTCGCTGCGCGTACCATGCAGGCAGAAGGGCGCGTTCGCCGCGTGGCTGTCATCGACTGCGATGTACATCAGGGCAACGGCACGGCACAAATCACGGCGGGGGATGATTCCATCTTCACCTTCTCCATCCACGCCGAGAAAAACTTCCCGTTCCGCAAAGTTCCCAGCGACTTAGACATTGCTTTGCCCGATGACACAGAAGATGCACCATATTTAGCGGCATTGACTCAAGGCGTGGCGCAAACTTTAGCCCGGTCGCAACCAGACCTCGTCATTTATTTAGCAGGTGCAGATGTTTTTGCAGGAGATCGGTTGGGACGCTTGTGTTTAACGAAGGCGGGAATTGGGGAGCGAGATCGGTTGGTTTTGTCGCGATGCCGGGAAGCGGGTCTGCCCGTAGCAGTGACGATGGCGGGGGGATACGGCCGTTCTATTCAAGATACCGTCGCCATCCAGTTACAGACAATTCAAATCGCGGCGGGGTAGGTTCCAGATTGGACCAATTTTGAAAATTGGTCCAATCTAAAACCGTTACTTACGAAGCATTCGCTGTGAAGTTGATGGTGAGTTCTACTTCTTCTTCAACATTTGCCACATTGGGTACGCTGGGAATATTCAGGCCAAAATCGGTGCGGTTGACAACGGCCGTTGCCGTCCCCGTGATTTGGTCTTCAGAAACCATCGTGGCGGTTACCGCAAAGGATACTGGTTGCGTTTTATCGGTGATAGTTAGATTACCTTCAATCGTAAACTCAACTGTGTCACCTACGGCGGCGCTCTCTGGTAGATTGGTAACGGCCGTTGGTTCAAACGTAATAAACTCAAAATTTCCCGTATTCAGAATCTCATTTTGGATGGCGCGATTGCGGAAATTATTGTCCGTAGCCAAACCACGTGCATTAATTTGCATCACACCCACCTGCGTGTCAGCAAGATTGTTCAAATCGATAGCAAGTTCACCTGCCACCTGATCTGTTTCACCCACAACCGTAACCCGTTCACCACGCAAATCCTCATCTAGCTCAAATCGTACCAATGAGCCTTCAGGTGAAATCGTGTAAACAGTCACACCACCGCTAACCGCTGCTGCCGGTTCCGCCACACTTTCTTCTGCTGTTGGTTCCACTACACCTTCTTCTGCTGTCGGTTCCGCCACAGCCTCTTCTGCTGTTGGTTCCGCTAAGGGAACAGCTTCAATGGGGGCACTAGGGGCTTCCGGTTCACTCAAGACACCACAGGCAGAAAATGCCAATACAGCAATCAACAACAAGAGTATTACAAATGAAACTCGCTTTATCATAATAGTTTTCTCTCCTTTTTATGAAAACAATGATTTTTTTCTTATGCGGGTACTATGATATTCTAGCGACGTGAGCGCAAGTTAAAAATTTTGTTTAGACATTGTTAAGATTAGAAGTGCGCCACCCTGAACGCTTGCCGTGAAAAAACACCCTTCTCCTGGAGATTAACCGCGCATAATTTAAAATGGTCGTTTCATGAGCAGCATGTTACAATCTTTGATTGTTTCTAGCGCAATTTAAAGTTGCGCTATATTTTTGACTTCTTGTTAGAGGGTCAATAGTTTAAACATGTAAAACACAATGCATTTGGGAAACAGATGCTTGTGGAGGAAGAGAAAGGATGAAAGTAAAACAAATTGTCTTGCTTGTTGTGATAGCAGGCATACTTTTTACGGCTCTGAGCTTGAGCGGAAACCAAGCCACCGCCCAAGAAAACCTATTTACAAACCCCGGTTTTGAAGAGGGTCATTTCAATCAAGATGGCATTCCTGAAATTGCCGTACCCAACGGCTGGCGCATGCACTGGTTGGATGGGCAAACGTTTCCACGCTCCAACGGCGCGGCAGCTCGCCCAGAAACAGTGGTATGGAATATCAAAGATGCCCCCCCCAGCGAACAAACCTTGTTCTTCCGGGATGGTATATACGCTTTGAAAATTTTCAAAGGCTGGACACCTCTTTATGCAGCCTTGTCACAAGATGTAAAGGGGCTAGAGGTAGGTCGAAAATATCGCGTAGCCGCACCCATTTATATTGACATCGTTGAAGAGTATGGTTCACGCAAAAAAGCGCCTGAGGATCTCGATGCAGGGCAAGTGCGCATAGGTGCGGGGCCAACCGGTTCAGCCTGGCTTGATGAAAACGCGATTAATTACAGCGGCCTGTGGACGGCGGGAACCACTTCTCCTTTCTACTTATCATACCCAATATTTATCCATGACTTTGTAGCAACCTCTGAAAATATGACGGTTTGGATTGAAATGGGGTCTAAACAACCCTATGTGAACAACGGTTTCTTTCTTGACGGCCTTTCGCTTACTGCTTTAGATGAAGTCGATCCGAACGTGGCACAAACGAATACAAGCAGCGGCGCTGCGGCACCTGCTAATGCGGCAGCGCCTGTGGTCTCTGGGCCAACATCCACACCTGCACCAACGGCAACGCCCCGTTCAGATGGTGCTGTCATTCATATTGTGCAAGCCGGTGATACGTTCTGGAGTTTAGCCATTCAATATGCACCCACTATGGGTATCACCGCAGAAGAAGCGCTGGTCGCTATTCCAGCACTCAACAATAATCCTGCGTTTTTCAACCCAGGTGATGAGTTGATCATTGTGCCACCCGGCGCGGTTGCTACCCCAGAACCAACACCAGAGCCTGAAACTGAAGAACCCACGCCCGAAGCTGAAGTTGTTGAATCTGAACCCCTTGAAGAATCTGTCACTGATTCGCAAACAACAAATGGCGTATGTGTGATTGTGTATGAAGATAAGGATGAGGATGCTGTTTATTTCCTTGAAAATGAGAGCTTACTCCCTAATGCAGCTATCTCTTTATTCCAGGATGGCAATAGCAAAGCATCTTATGTGACAGACGGCATCAATGAGCCGTTCTGTTTTGAGAATTTGGAAGCAGGCACCTATCAGGTACAGGTCTTTCCACCAGCAGGATATCAGTCAACCACGCCAGAAAGTTGGGCGATTGCGGTATCGGATGGGGTTATTATTCCGGTAACATTTGGTTTGGTGTCTGCGCCCCAAGAAGTGGCAGAAGCCGATGCAGCTAGTGTAGAGCCGGAAGCGACTGTTATGCCAACAGCAGAAACGGCCGTTACGCCAGAAGCGTCCAGTGGTTTAGGTAATTTCAGCGGGCTGCTCCTAATTGGTGCGGCCTTCGTTGTGCTGTTAGCTGGGGCTGGTGTTTTCCTGTTACGTCGCGGCTAAAGTAAAATGCGTGAAGATTAAATATTGAAGAGTGAAGAGCGCCCTCAAAAATGGCGCTCTTTTTTTGCGTGTTGATCCCGTCATCATTGCGTCGTTTTTGCGCCGAGCAACCAGATGTCAGGTTTCATACACTAACGTAGTGGGTAAAATCCTGCGCACTACGCATTAGTAACTATAAAAAGGGCAACAGACACCATGTCATACGACAACCAATCGACACAACCGGGCAATTCTATTTACCAACAACCAGCCACACCGCAAACCACATCACAAAAGCCTAAACGGGGCTGCTGCGGCTGCTTTAGCATAGCGCTCATTGGCAGCGTGGTGCTGTTGACGCTGTTGGTATTTGGCGGCATTTTGGTCGCAGGCACACTTATTTACACCAACTTCTCCAAAGAAATAGAAGCAGGTGTTGCCAAACTGGATACCGCTCGTGAACGGGAAACGTTTGAAACGACGCGCATCTTTGACCGCAACGGCGCTTTGTTGTGGGAATTTTTCGGCGAAGGCAATCGCACGCAGATTTCGCTGGCACAGATACCGCAGCATATGGTCAACGCTACCATTTCCGTGGAAGATGATTCGTTTTACCAGAACACAGGGCTGGATTTGCCAGCCGTCGCTGCCGCGCTGCTTGCCAATTACAAGAACCCGGAGGCTCGCCCTGTGGGCGGCAGCACCATCACCCAACAGATTGTGCGCCATATTGTGTTTGATTATGATGAAAGAACGGCCGTTTCCTACAATCGTAAAGCCAAAGAAATCGTCTTGGCGTGGCTGATGGACCAAAAATACAGCAAAGACGAAATCATGGAAATGTATCTCAACGAAATTTACTATGGCAATCTCGCTTACGGGGTCGAAGCAGCCGCCCAAACCTACTACGGCAAATCTGCCTCTGATTTGACAATGGGCGAAGCGACCTTGCTGGCTGGTTTGCCCCAAAGTCCGGTGGAACTCGACCCGTACACCAACCTGGAAGGCGCAAAAGAACGGCAGTGGCTGATTCTCAACTTGATGGTGGGCGATGGTCTTATTTCCCAAAGCGAAGCCGAAGCGGCTTATCAGGAACCGCTTACTTTTGCGGCACAAGAGGTTAGCCTGACTGCGCCACACTTTGCCGTGTATGCGCGGCAGCAGTTAGAAGAACTATTTGGCGCAGATGTGGTCGCCAACGGCGGTCTGCAAGTGACCACCTCGCTCGATTTGGATTACCAACGCCTGGCTGAACAATTAGCGCGGCAGCACGTAACGGCCGTTGGTCCCGAGCATCATCTCACCAATGCCGCCCTGGTTGCCATGCAGCCTACCACCGGTGAAATTTTAGCAATGTTGGGCAGCGTCGATTACCATGATGAGGCTATCGACGGGCATGTTAACGTGACCACTTCTTTGCAGCAGCCCGGCAGTTCCATCAAACCACTCACCTACGCCGCCGCGCTTTCTCCCGACGAAAATGGCGACGTAACCTGGACAGCCGCCGATATTTTGTGGGATGTGCCTGTCGATTATCCACAGTTTGATGGCAGCGAATATGCTCCGGTGAACTACGACGGTCAATTTCATGGCCCGACCCGGATGCGCACAGCCCTGGCAAACAGTTACAACATTCCCGCCGTGCTGGCGCTGCAAGATGTGGGCATTCCTAAATTAATGGAATTTGCGCAGAAACTAGGCATCTCCACCTGGGAACAGGACAGTAGCAATTATGGGCTGTCGCTCACGCTTGGCGGCGCAGAAGTGACACCGCTCGACCTGACGACGGCCTACGCTGCCTTCGCCAATGGCGGTAAACGGGTGGAGCCAGTTTCCATCTTGCGGGTAACAAAAAGTAACGGCGAAGTGTTATATGAAAACCTGCCAGAAACGGGCGAACAAGTCATAGACCCGCGTGTGGCCTTCCTCATCAGCGATATACTGGATGACGATGCGGCACGTGTGCCTGCTATGGGCAATGACAATCCGCTGGCGCTGCCGTTCCCCGCCGCCGCCAAAACCGGCAC
>JACSSI010000154.1 GCA_014879345.1 Anaerolineae bacterium
AAACCACCCTCCTCCACCAACCATACCTCCGAGGCAAAACGCTCAATAAAATAACGGTCATGTACCACGGCAAGAATCGTGCCTTCAAACTGCGTCAGCGCTTGCTCAAACATCGTGCGTGACGGGATGTCCAGGTGGTTGATGGGTTCATCCAGCAGCAGAAAGTTGCAGCCTTCGGCCACCAGTTTGGCTAAGGCCAGCCGCGCCCGTTCGCCAAAGCTCAGGTTGGCAGTGGGGCGCAGCGGCTCATCCCCCGTGAACAGGAAAAAGTGCAGGAAGGAACGGGCATCGGTTTCGTTGAGCGGGGCGGCGAGTTGGATGGTTTCCAGTGCGGTCTGGCTGGGGTCGAGCAGTTCTTGCTCTTGTGACATGTAACCCAGCTTGACGCTGCCGCCCAGTCTAAGCCTGCCGCTCAACGGAGGTAGTTGGCCGACGATGGTGCGCAGCAGGGTGCTTTTGCCGCAGCTGTTGGCGCCCGTTAGCACAATGCGGCTGCCAGATTGAATGTGTTCGTTGAGGTTTTGCAAGAGGGGCGTGTCTGGACTGTAGCCTATTGTTAAATCAGTTAAGGTCAGTACATCCTGCCCAATATGGCCGGAGTCGTCAAAGTCGAGCTTCATGTGCCAGCTTCGGGCTGGTTTTTCCACCCGTTCGTCTGCGCTTTCAAACCGCTCTAACTTCTTCTCGCGGGATTTGGCGCGTTTCATTGCTTTTTTGGCGTAGACTCGCGCCCCTGGCTGGCGGGCGGTGGTGGCGCGATGAATTGCCATCGCGCTTTCTCGCTGCCGGGCAATGTCCTGTTTCATGCGCCTGATTTCGTACACCTGATCTTTGTAGGCTGACCATTGTTTCTCTTGTTCGTTGAGATACTGTTCCAGGTAGTCGCTGTAGTTGCCGCTGTATTCGCGCAGGGTTTGTGTTTTGGAGTCGAGGTCGAGGATGCGGTTGACGCTGCTGTCTAAGAACGCGCGGTCATGGGAGACGATGAGAGCGCCGCCGGAGAAACTTGCCAGCCAGTTTTCCAGCCAGGCCAGCATGGTGATGTCTAGATGGTTGGTTGGTTCGTCTAGCAGAAGCAATTGTGGCTCGCCTAGCAAGACAAGTGCCAATGACAGCCGCGTTTTTTGGCCGCCGCTTAAGGTGCCGACGAGTTGGTTCTCGTCCAGCTGATCCAGCTTGAAACTTGCCAATAAGGCTTGCACCTGGCCGGGGTCGCTGCTGCTGAGGCGGGCGAGGGTGTCGTCGTAGGCGTCTTGCAGGTCGGTTTGCTCTGGGTTGACGGCGAGGGCTTGAGCGAGTTGGCTTAGTTCTGTTTCCAGCGCTTCTGGCGTGCTGACGGCTTCATGCAGCAGTTGGGCGATGGTCAGGTCGGGGTCTGGCTCGAAGCCTTGCGCCAGATAGCCCACGCGCAAACTGCCCGGCATCAGGCTAACGTGGCCGCTGTCTGCCCGTTCCTGACCGGCAATAATGCGCAGCAGGGTGGTTTTGCCGCTGCCGTTTGGCCCAATGAGGCCGACGCGCTCGCCGCTGTTGACGCTGAAGGTTATGTTTTTGAGGATGGGGGTCAGCCCGTAGGCTTTGGCCAGGTGATGGACGGCTAACATAAGTTCACTTCCTTTTGCCGTTTTGGGTGACTGGAGAACAATCCGGGGATTTTTCTGTGTTATCCAGGTGTTGCTGTCGAAAACGGCCGTTTCCAAATAATCTAGTCTGAATGGAATAAAAGGGTGGTTTGTGAACTTATATGCTCATGGGTCTACCTGAATTGGCGGGTGTCCTGTGTTTGATTTTGTCTGATGATAGCTGCCATTATGCCAATTTTGGGTGAGATGTCAATGCTGTGACTATTTGTCGTTGACGAGGGTGGTGGCACCGGATAGAGGAATTGGCTTGACGATTTGTGATTGTGGCGGGTGGTGGAGTTGCAGAGCGGGGTCGCCGAGCAGGTTATAGGTTTGAACGGCCGTTGCCAAGTCATCGTTATCGTGAACGGCCGTTTTTGTTTTCATCAGCACGTCGCCCAGGGTGGTGGCACTGTCGTGCAGCAGGTGTTGGTAGAAGATGTTGGAAAGCAGGAGGCTGTCGTGGGTTTTCATGCGGCCTGAGGTGCCGATAGCGGCCACAACACCGCCATTTTCTGTCAGGAGCAATTCTTCCGAGATGCTGTCCTGGTTGGGATCGGTGAAGGTGCCATTTTGGCAAGAGAAGGCGGTGAAAATGGGCAGGCGGTGTTCGTTTTGCAGGAGACGGGCGTCGTCAGCGGTGAAGGCGATGCCTTCGGCAAAATTGGTTTCGCTGCCGTGGCCGCTGTAGTTGAGGATGCCTACGCCCCGGTTCAAAACAGTGGTGATGTAGGGGTAGATATCCTGATTTTGGGACATGTGAAAATCGTGGATGTAGTAGCCGCTGCGGTTCAGGTTGTCTTCTAAATGGTCGGTGGCTATATCAAAGTAAGGCTCGTCATCAGCGATGAGCAGGGCGCGTTGCAGCCAGGGCTCATCGGGAGATTGGGTAACGGCCGTTTCGTAGGCGATGGTTTTGCGGATAACGGCCGTTAACTGTGCTGCTGTTTGCACCGGAAAACGGCCAATAGCGGCGGGAGGCGTGCTGCTGGTGCTGTCGAAGGTGGTATACCAACTGTCGCAGGCGGCAAATGAACCATCTTCAGTTTGCAGCATGTGGGTTGGTAGTAAGTTGTTGTCATTCAGTTGGTCATCGAACGTGGCATCGCCCACCAGCAGGATGAATTGGGGGGCAGGCTGCCAATGGGTGGCGGTGAATTGCAGAAAATCACGGATGGCTTGCGGGCTGACCTCACCGTCTCCGAATTCGGCTGTGATTTGTGCCAGGGAAACGGCCGTTACTTGCAGACCTGTCTCTTCACGATGGGTTAGCAGAGGAGTCAGCGCGTTCATGAAACCCGGTTCATCAGCCACAATAGCCAGGTAATCGGCTCCTTGTTTTTGCGCACGCAGCGGATTTTCTTGCTGTGTAATTTTGTGTAGTGCGTTACTGGTGGCAGGGGGGGATGAAGGCGTTTGCAGAGCGTAAACGGCCGTTCCTAGCAGAATCACCGTCAATCCGGCTAGTGATGTCAATATTGCCAAACGATAAACACGCATAAACTTGTCCTGATTGGACTGCGGCAAAAAGCCGCAGCGGTTGCTTAGATTTTTGTTTCTCCTGATTTTATGCGAGTCGCCAAATTGACTATGAATGTGATACAGATCGCCCAGCCAAAAAAAAGGCGGTGAACGAACCGGGTTCCTGAACGTTTTGTATGGGTGATAACGGGTTCATCTCCTTTCGGAGCCTCCTGAGAACCAGTTAACCACCGTTGTTCTCGACGAGCCAGAGCCGCTACATGCTGATCGAGCCATTGTCCCAGGCCGTCTTGAAAAACCAGCAGATTGCCTTTGTGGCTGCGGCCGATGACGCGCCCTAAAATCGCTTCTGGTGGACAAGGTGCATCAAAAACAAGGGCATGATCGCCGCGTGTGATGAAGCCGTTCTCTTGCCTTGCCCAGATTCGATGGGTTAGCAGGCTGGGAACGCCGGTGTCCAGGTTGATGATGGTGATGATGTCACCCGGATTGAGTTGTTCAGGTTGTACTGCTGTTAGGATGACCTGATCGTTTGCCCAAAAGAGGGGCGCCATGCTGTTGCTGGTGACGGTGAGCCGGGGATTATGTCCCTTTGCCAGGCTCTCGCGCAGCATTTCGCCTATTGTGGACGGATCGATGGTGGTCATGTGTCAGGATTTTAGGACAGCAAGATTAATTTTACCGGAGAAAGGGGGATGTTCTTATGGAGGTTTAATCGTTAGCTGTCTGTCATTAGGTTGACGTGTTGTGGATGGCGGTTAGAATGTGGTATAGAAATGACAACCTCCCGGAGTTTCCAAATTTCCGGGAGGTTTATTTACGAAGGAGACGACACCAACTGTCGTTGACCACCATAAATGAAAATACTTATCCGCAGATTTCGCAGATTGCGCAGACCTGTCCTGAGCGTGCCGAAGAATTTACTCCGCGTTCTCCGCCTCTCTGCGGTTTTATTTTCAGAGGAGCGTCAAATATGAATGTACATTGTCAGTATTGCCGGAACTCGTTCAATTTAGGGCGAGATTTTATTGGGGAAGCGGTGGCAGAAGCGGATGAAAAGAAACAGAAATATTGCCCTGTGGAGTGTCCCAAATGCCGCAAAACCAATAAGGTTTCTATCACACAGATGCGGCGTTATGTACCAAAACCTGCGGACTCTGCTGAGGGTGAGTAGAGTTTGTTTTTACGGATGTAATCAATAACGGCCGTTTCCACCAAATAATTCAGCGAATGTCCCCGTCTCACCCACTCACGGAGTGCCGTTGATGAGATGTTGAGGGTAGGCCCTTCCAGCATATCAACGACCTGGGAAACACCGGGAACGGCCGTTTCTAAAGCCAGCCAATCAATGTCAACGCCAGGGCGGGGGAGCACAGCCAGACGGCAATGTTGAACAATCCAGTCAGGTTCCACCCAATCAGGCAGGTCTACCAGTGAATCTGAGCCAATAATCAGCCACAATTTGGCCTGTGGGTATGCTTGCTGTATGAGAGGAATGAGCGTGCAGGTTGTGTGGGGTGGTGGGCGGTCGCTGTCTGAGGTATCGAGGGTGAAGGCGGGGGTGTTCTGGATTGTTTGTTGCAGCATGGTGAGGCGGTGGGAAACGGCCGTTATCTCGCGATCAGGTTTATGCGGCGGCTGCCCCACTGGTAAAAACAACACCTTGTCCAGCATCAACTGGTCACGAGCCGCTTCCGCCAGCCACAAATGTCCCCGATGTGGTGGATCAAACGTGCCGCCCAACAAGCCGATTCGTTGCATAGTTAAAAAGGTGCAGGGTTGCAGAGGTGCAAGGTCAATAAGTTAAGCACTATACTTCCTTGCCACCTTGCCACCTTACTCCGTCCACTCCAGTTCTTCATCCCCAATATGAATAATATCGCCAATTTCAACACCTGCTTCTTCCAGGGCTTCAGTGATGCCCATGCTTTCCAGCGTCATTGAGAAACGGTTGGCGGTTGGTTCAAATTCAAAATAGGTCATCGCCGCAATGCGTTCAATTTTCTTGCCATAAACACGCCAGCCATCCGCTACGCGTTCAATGGTAAACGTATCATCATCCTCTTTGGCACGAATGACAATTTCTTCATCGCTGGCAACAATGGCTTCTGGTGCTTCATCGAGTATTTGCTTTACTTTATAGAGCATTTCCCGCAGATTTTGCTTTGTCATCGCGGAGATAGATATGAAATCATACCCTGCCTTGACGATTTCCTCTTTCACTAAAGGTTCCCAGGCGATGGCATCCAGCAAATCCATCTTGTTGAATACCACCAACTGCGGCCGTTCATCCAGGCTGATGCCCAAAGTTGTGTTATAGAGCGCTAATTCCTGATTGATAGTTGCCCAGTCTTCTAGCGGTTCTTTGGCTGACCCGTCAATTAAATGGATGAGTACCCGGGTGCGTTCGATGTGGCGCAAGAATTCATGCCCTAAACCAATGCCGTCAGCCGCGCCTTCAATGAGTCCGGGAATGTCGGCCACGACCATTGTGTCATAGTCGTCTAACTGCACCACACCCAGGCTGGGCTGCAACGTGGTGAAGGGATAGTCTGCGATTTTGGGGGTTGCACCAGAAATGACGGAGAGCAAGGTTGATTTGCCTGCATTGGGCAGCCCAACCAGGCCTACATCCGCAATGAGCTTAAGTTCAAGCGTGATCCACAGCTCTTCGCCCGGTTCACCGCGTTCTGCTAATCGGGGAGCCTGGTTGCGGCTGGTGGCGTAGTGGATATTACCGCGTCCGCCTCGTCCACCAGTCAGGATGACAGCTTCCTGGTCTGGATGGGTTAAATCAGCCAGGAGATCGCCTGTTTCGGCATCGCGGATCATGGTTCCGGGCGGTACGGGGAGGCGCAGCGTTTCGCCGCGTGCGCCTGTACGCCTACTTTTGCCGCCATGTGTGCCGTCTCCTGCCCGGTGATGGACGTTGCGATGGTATTTAACGAGGCTGTTGATGTGTTTGTCTACGAAAAAGATAATTTCGCCGCCGTTGCCCCCATCACCACCATCTGGGCCGCCATACGGCACAAATTTTTCGCGGCGAAAGCTAATCATGCCATCGCCGCCATTACCACTTTTTACGTAGATTTTTGCTTGATCAAAAAACATATTTCCTAGTCTTCTTCTAACAGCTCTTTTAATTTTGCCAGTCGTGGGTCGATTTCGTCTACGATGCAGCCGCAATCTTTTTCATTGAGATTTGCGCCACATTCCTGGCATAGTCCCTGGCAAGCTGGTTTGCACAAGGGATGGATGGGCAGCTCCAGAATGGTGAGTTCACGTACCAGAGGTGCTAAGTCAATGTAACCATCTTCACTGATGAAAAGTTCGCCCGGCGGTGTGGCCTCGGGCGGATAGTAAAGCAGCTCTTCCAGTGAAACTTTGACTTCTGCCAGGGTATCAATGAGACAACGAACACAGGTAACGGCCGTTGCTGTTTTTAATTTTCCGCTTACATAAACGCCTTCAGACGTGCGTGTGACCACAAGCGTCCCAGTTAAAGGTGTAAGCGTAATGTCTTCAACATCGATAGTTGGGTAATCTAGCTCGATGGTGCGGCTGGTACCGATTCTTGCTTCCAGTAGAAAGCCAAAATTGAAACGCAGTCGTGAAGGATGTTGCTTATCCATGACAACCTCCTTTTGGGGTAGAATTAGGCGGGGAGTATAGCATAGAGCAAGAATCATAGCGAAATAACAGGAGCAAAAATGAGTCAGACATTATTAGTGGCAACCCACAATCAGGGGAAAGTCAAAGAATTTGCGGAAATGTTAGCTGATCTAGATGTGGAATGGTTGAGTTTAGACGATATTGGCCTGGAAAAAGATGTGGATGAAACAGGCCTGACCTTTGCCGAGAACGCCATTTTGAAAGCGGAAGCCTATGCCGCAGAAACGGGCTATTTCACCCTGGCTGACGATTCTGGCCTGGAAGTGGATGCGCTGAACGGTGAACCGGGCATTTACACGGCACGGTATGGCGGCGCAGGCTTAGACCACGAAGGCCGCTACCGGCTGCTGCTAAAAAATATGGAAGGGGTGGTGGGTGAAGAGCGGTCTGCACGGTTCCGCTGTGTGATTGCATTGGCTACACCGGAGGGTCTGGTTGGCACGGCGGATGGCGTGTGCGAAGGACTGATTGCGGCAGCGCCAGCCGGGGACGGCGGCTTTGGCTATGATCCCGTGTTCTTCTTGCCGGATCGTGGTGTGACGATGGCGCAGGTGCCGTCTAGCGTCAAGCACCAGATCAGCCATCGTGGGCGGGCATTGAAGGCGATTGAGCCGCTGCTGCGAAAAGAGGTGGCAAAGTAAAAAGGGGCAAAGTAGCAAAGTGGCAAGGTGGCAAGGTATTGGCGTGGCGCATTATCTTGATACCCTGCCACTCTGCCACCTTGCCACTCTGAAACCTTTACAACCTTGCAACTCTGCCCAATATTACGTAAACTTATTCTATGGATAGAATCGATTTCCGGTCCGATACTGTGTCCTGGCCTACTCCTGAAATGCGGGAAGCGATGGCTAACGCTGTGGTGGGTGATGATGTCTACGGCGAAGACCCCACTGTGAATGAATTGGAAGCGCTGGCTGCTGAGAAAACCGGTATGGAAGCGGCGCTGTTTGTCGCCAGCGGCACGATGGGTAATTTGCTGGGCATTCTCAGCCATGCGGGACGGGGCGATGCGGCGATTGTGGGCAAGGATGCCCATACGTATCGGTATGAAGCTGGGGGCATGGCGGTGCTGGGCGGTATTATGCCCACGGTGCTGCCGACGGATGAGTTTGGCAGGATGGATTTGGAGCGGGTGGAAACGGCCGTTTCTCCCCAAGACCCCCATTTTCCCATAACCCGTCTCATTTTAGTCGAGAACAGCTATGGTAGTAAACACGGCTATCCGCTGCCACCCTCCTATTTTTCCGACATGAAAACTATCGCCGACAGACACGGGTTGGCCCTGCACATGGACGGGGCGCGGTTGTTCAACGCCGCCGTGGCGCAAGGCATAGATGCCCGCCAGATTACGCAGCACGTTGATTCCGTCTCCATTTGCTTGAGTAAGGGATTGTGTGCGCCGGTCGGCTCCGTGTTGTGTGGCTCCAAAGAGCTGATTGCCAAAGCCCACCGCAACCGCAAACTGGTTGGCGGCGGCATGAGGCAGGCCGGTATTTTAGCTGCCGCTGGTCTCATCTCTCTGACAACGATGGTAGATCGGCTGCATGAAGACCATGAACACGCCCACATGCTGGCGCAAGGTTTGGCGCAGATTCCCGGGGTGGTTATCGATCCGCAAAACGTCAAGACAAACCTGGTTTTCTTTCATATTTCGGAAGCTGTGGACATAACGGCCGTTGAAATTGGAGACCAGATGCGAGAAAAAGCCAATATTTGGGCGGGTGACACCGGCCAGAAATCCTTCCGTGCCGTCACACATTACTGGATTGGCGAGGATGAAGTTCAACTTTATCTTGATACACTCCGGCACATTTTAGAACGCACAATATTGTAAGTAAACCGCGGAAAGTATGTTGAAAATGCCAATATGTAAAACCGCAGTTTACTTTAAGTGAAAGCGTAACAAGTATCCGATATTTTTAAGTTACGTTCCCGCTTTCACATAAGAGAATCCAGTCGTAGGGGTCGTTTGGTAACTACCCTTACCGGAGAAGCATCATGAGTAATATGATCGGCCATATCATTAATGATCGGTATGAACTGCAATCACTCTTGGGTGATGGGGGGATGGGCACTGTTTATCGTGCCCAAGACCGGAACTTGAACCGGCAAGTGGCGATTAAGTTGATGCATCCCCACTTTGCCCGCCGCCAGGAATTCCGCAATCGCCTCATTCAAGAAGCACGGGTCTCGGCCAAACTGGATCACTCCTCCATCGTGCGCATCTTTGATTTTGGCGACTCAAATGAAGGGCTGTTCATCACCATGGAATATGTGGATGGTGGCAGTTTACGGGCGCATTTACGGCGGTTGCAGCAAGAAAA
>JACSSI010000155.1 GCA_014879345.1 Anaerolineae bacterium
CGGCATCTGCCGGCGCAGCCGCAGAACGGCGCAGCACGGATTTTACATGCGCCAAAAGGACATCGGGATTGAATGGCTTGGTGATGTAAGCATCTGCCCCCAATTCCAGGCCGAGGATGGTGTCAAGCTCCCGCCGCCGTGCGGTAACAAAGATAACTGGCACATTGTCGATTTCTTGCTGGAAACGGCGCAGCGCTTCGAGCCCGTCTATGCCAGGCAGGCCAATGTCGAGCAGTACCAGGTCGGGGCGATCTTGTTTAGCCAGGTCGAGAGCTTCTTCGGCCGTGCCGATATTGCTGGTACGGTAGCCAGCTTGCTCGAGATTAAAGCAGATACTGCGCCGCATCAGCGCATCGTCATCAACTACGAGAATATGTTTTGCCATGGTGTCCTGTTCCTGAAAGGTTGAACAGGATTTTACCAGAATTTGAGAGGGAGGGGGAAACGGCCGTTTTCCTGCTTGAGTTAGCAATTTTACTATTGTAAAATACACAATATCAGGATATTGCAATTTTATAGTGAGGTGGATGATGGCAGACACACAAGTAAGCATTGGACAAGTTAAACGAGATATTTCTACACTGGTCAATCGAGTAGCCTTTGGCGGTGAACGGGTGATTTTGACCTCCCGGGGCAAGCCAAAAGCGGCCCTCGTCAGTATTGAGGATTACGAACGGCTGACAGAGGATAATGATGATGCTGAACTGGCGCGTATTGAGGCGTGGCTGGCTGCCACCAATGAGTTAGCAGAAAGAATTTTAGCGGAGCGCGGGGGCAAGCCATTGGATCATGATAGGATTTTAGCAGAAGCAAAACGTGATTTAGAGGAACGCCATGACTTCTTACGTCGTTCTTGATGCCAGTTTTGTGTACAAATCGCTGGCTCCTGGTTCGCAGCGAGACAAATGTAGACAATTAATACACCAGTGGAAACAAGAAAAACAGACTTTGTGTTCACCTACCATCTGGGTTTATGAATTTACATCTCTTCTGACTAAATTGGTTTATTGGGGTGAACTTTCTGAACAGGATGCACAGGAAAGTTTGGCTTTTGGGCTGGATTTAGGTGTTGAGTTGATTGTGCCTACTGAAGATCAGGTACGCCAGGCTTTTTTGTGGACACGGCAGTTGAATCGAGTGGCGGCGTATGACAGTTTTTATGTGGCGCTGGCGGAAAGTTTGGGCTGTGAGTTGTGGACGGCCGATACAAAGCTGGCTAATGCAGTGGATCGACCCTGGGTGAAGGTGGTGGTGTAGACTCAGGCATTCAAAACGGCCGTTTGCAACGCTTTCATCGAGTCATAGGGACGTAACACGGCACAGGCGCCCACCGCCTTGCCCGCTTTACGCGGCACGCCTGTCATCGAGTGCATAATCACCTTCACATCAGGCCAGGATCGGGTAATGCGTTTTGTAGCTTCTAAACCATCCATAAAAGGCATCCGAAAATCCATCACCACCACATCTGGCTGATCCGCTTCCACAAAATCGACTGCTTCATACCCATTGTTTGCTTCCCCAATCACAATAATTTCGGGGACTTGGGCAAGTGCTAGATTGATGAGCCGTCTTGTCATTTCCTGATCATTGACGATAAGGACACGCTTCATGAGTTTCCCTTTTGTGGTGGAGGGGCAAAGTTGCGGAGTTGTAAGGTGGCAGGGTAACAAGACACCTTGCCACCTTGCAACTTTGCCGCCCTTAAAAACTATCAACCGAATAAATGGCGACAGCTTCGGCCGGAATCCAGCCTTGCACCTGGCCGCCGGGCAGTGCCAGCCGTACCCAATCGCCGCGCTGCTCTAGCAGTTCAATTTCTGCGCCGCTGTGCAGTTCAAACTCGGTGATGGTGTCGGCGCTGGGGCCGGCGCTCACGTCCACGACGGCGGCAATAACAACTGCCTGTTGGCGATTGTTCTCGACGTAAATACGACTGCCCAACGAGAAAGTGGCGATGACCATGAACAGCCCGGAAAGAATCAAGACATATTGCAGCATTTCTTTGCCACGGCCGTTTTCCATTTGCCGGTATACAAGCCACACCAGACCAAACAGGAACCACAAGCCAAGCGCAAAGATCGCCATCTCGTTAAGGGTGAGGTATTGGCGCGTGGCCGAGGCGAAGTTCTCCAACGGGCTGCTGCTCGTTGTCGGCAGTTGATCGACGGCTTGAGCGCGGGCCATGGCGAGGTTAGCCTGAATGTCGGCATCACGCGGGGACAGTTGGGCAGCACGTTGGTAGTTCACTATCGCCTGGCCGATGTCGCCCTGGCGGAAGTAGGCGTTGCCCAGGTTGTAGTAGACGGCGCTGTCGTGAGCGCCTTGTGCCACCAGTTGTTCATAAGCCTGGGCAGCTTCAGCAAAACGGCCGTTTTCATACAAAGCATTCGCTACCTGCATCTCGTTTTCTTGTGCAAACGAAGGCTGCACCGCCAGAAGTCCTAAAATTAAGCCTAAACCGATAAAGAGTGTGGTGTAGATGAGTGTCTTTTTCATGATGAACCTTTTAAGATAGAGATAGAGTGTAGAGATAGAAAACCTCTCTATCTCTATCTCTTGTCTCTATCTGAACTGTGTCTCCAATTTATCAATCAACGTGCCCGTGTAGGCCAGAATATGTGTCTCGTCCATGTCGGGAGCGGTGGGGGCAAAACGGCCGTGTTCACATGTTTCCAGGAACTGCTGCACATCTGTAACCAACGCGGCGTCAATGCCGTTATCCGTAAGCAGTTGGGCAATTTCAGCGCGGCGCAGACCGGTGACGGATTGGTTGAGCTTATCTTCCAGGTATTGATTGAAGATTTGCATCGCGCTTTGGTAACTATCTTGCCCGTTTTTGGCCGCTTCTTGCAAACACTTACGTGCGTTGTTAGCCGCTTTCTTGTGCTTTGCTTTGTCGCCATTGTTGGCCCAATAGTTTTGACGGCGCTTCACGACAGCCTGTCCCACCACCAGGCCCAAGGGTACAAGCCAGAGCAGCCAGAACCAGGTTTGGCTGGTCAGCGGCGTGGTGCTGGCTGATTTTTCTGGCGCCAGTTTGATGTGACGGATGTCGCTGTTCATCTCTGGCTGGATGGGGGCGGCAGATGAACCGAGTGCGGTGGTAGTCGGCGCACCGGGTAAGACGTTGACGGTTAAGGCGCCGGTGCTGATGGTTTCGTAAACGGCCGTTTCCGGGTCAAAGTAGCTGTAACTAATCTCAGGAATCGTCAGTTGGCCTTCGCGGGTGGGAATAAGCAGCCGTTCGTATACTTTTTGGCCGACAATCTTGCCGTCTTGTTTAGACGAAGTGGTATTGGCCTGTTCCTCAAACGAACGCCATTCATCCCCTTCCGTCCACACCGGGTCGCCAGCCGTGTTGATATTGCCTTCACCGCTGAGAACTACTTCCAGCGTCACCGGTTCATTCACTTTTGTCTCCGTTGCATCCACTTTGGCGCTAATATTGTATTTGCCCACCGCACCTTTGAAATCGGAGGGTGCGCCCTGCGGCCAGGCTTGCACATTCACCTCAACCGGTTGCGTTTGCAGCACCTGATCCCCTTCAAACAAACTGCCTGGGATATTCAGCACCGTTGGCTCAATAACAACTGTGCCATTGGCCGTCGGAATAATGGTGTGATGCACTTCACTGACACGATAAGTACGGCCGCCAGCCTCAACTGTGTAGTCTGTTTGGAAAGGCTCGCCATCCGTCCAGAAACTGGTGAACGAGGGCGGCTGGTAGTTTGGGTCACGGAACAGGTTAACAGCTTGATAAAAGCGGAAGGTATAGTCGATGGCCTCACCCTGGTAAGGGGTGGCGTTATCAACCACCGCTTCCACAAACAAATCCTGCCCGTTTAGCTCAGTCGAAACTTCAACACTGTGATTGGGGTCGGCGGCAGGAGCGGCGGCACCTAAATTTTGAGACTGTGCTGCGCCGCTGCCCTGTTCGATGTGAATCAAAATCGGATCACTGCTAAACGTCTGCCCGTCAATAACCACGGTGATGGGGTCAATCTTGACATCACCCGGGCGGGCAGGCTGCAAGCGGTATTGGTAGACCGTGCTGGCGCTGGTATTGCCATTAACGATGTTAATTTGTGACGCCATGGAAGAGCCGACAATGTTCAGACCATCCAGGTAAGGGATTTCTGGCTGTGCCACGTTGCTGCCAATACCTTGCACCGTAATGGTCAAAACCAGCGATTCATCTGTCGTTAAATTGTTGCGGTCTACCTCGGCTTGAATAGGACTTGCCTGGGCAAATGATGGCATCGCTACAATCAACAAGGCGATGATGGTTAATGCAGTTACGAGTGTGAGTTTTAGTTTCTTGTTCATAGTTACCTCTGTTCAGTGGTCAGTGGTCAGTGGTCAGTGGTCAGTGGATACTGTTCACTGTTCACTGTTCACTGAACGCTGTTTACTGGTTTTTACCAATCCTGCGCCGATGGCGGCAGGGGCGAGACGTAGATTTGTTGCAAGCGTTCTTGCAAAGTGCCGGAGCCTTGAGCGATGGACATCAGCAGTTGCTGTGCCTGCTCTTTGGTCATGCGTTCGCCGGGTTGGGGAACCATGCCGTTCTGCTGCTGGTCAGTAGGGTCGCCTGGCTGCGGCTGACCGTTACCCTGCTGCGGCTCCTGGTTGCTTTGGTCTTGTTCGTCCGGCTGTCCTTCGCCATTTTGTGAGGGGTCTTCCTGCTCTGGCTGTTGGTCAGATTGTTCGTCGCTTTGTTCGCCATCTTGACCATCTTTGGCTTCGTCGGACTGTTGGTCGCCCTGTCCATTTTCAGATTGCTGCTCGTTTTCGCCGTTTTCTGAGTTCTGGTCTTGCTGCTCTTGGTTCTGTTCACCTTGCTGACCATCCTGACTTTCACTCTCATCGGACTCAGATTCCGACTCCTGTTCTTGCTGCTCTTGTTCTTGCTGTTGTTGCTGCTGCTCTTGCTGCTGTTGTTGTTGCAGCGCCAGTTCCAGGTTGTATTTGGCGTCGGTGTCGTCTGGGTTGATTAAAAGCGCGTCGATGTAGGATTGAACGGCCGTTTCCATATCCTGTCCGTTATAAGCCGCGTTACCCAGGTTGAAGAAGCTGTGCTGTGCCAGTTCTTCATCAACCACATTGAGCAGCGCTTGTTGAATCTGGGCGATAGCGTCGCCGAAGTTGCCTTCACGGTAGAGGGCATTGGCGGCGTTGTAGAATGGCTCGGCCAATTCCGGTTGACGGCTTTGCGCCAGTTCGTAAGCGCCAAGCGCGTCCAGGTAAGCTTGCTGGTCAAAGGCGGCGTTGCCCTGGCGCAGCAACTTGCTGGCCGGCGCATCGTCGCGAGTGATAAGGAACAGCCCGGCGGCAAGCAAGACAAAGAAAATTGCCATCAGTCCTGCGATTTTTGCGATAGTTTTGTTGGATGATTTCATAATATTTCTCCGAAATAAAGATTGAAGATTTAAGATTGAAGATTTAAGATTGAGGCGTCGCGTTTGCTGTGTGCGATTTCTTTAATCTTTCTTCTTTAATCTTTGTTCTCCTAACCCTGTCGGGAATCATTTCTGCGATAACCAGGACGACCAGGGCGGCTAACAGAAAGCCCTGGAAGCGTTCAATCATGCGCGTGTCGAAGCGGCTTTCCAGTTTTGCTTTTTGTAAGGTGTCGAGTTCAGCCAGTAGTGAATCTAATTCGCTGGCGTCGGCGGCGGCGCGGTAGTATTGACCACCCCCGATTTGGGCGATTTCTTGCAGGGTGGTTTCATCCAGTTTGGACAAGACGATTTCGCCCTGCGCATCTCGTTTGTAATCGACCACATTACCGTTGGCGTCCAACACGGGAACCGGGTTCCCTTCTGGTGTGCCAAAACCAATGGTGTAGATGAGAATACCCGCGTCGGCCGCTTCTTGGGCGGCGGCGATGGGGTCGGTTTCCGCATCTTCCCCGTCAGAGATGACGACCAAGACTTTTTGGCTGTCTAGCGAATCATCGAAACCGTTAACGGCCGTTTGAATTGCATCCCCAATCGCTGTTCCTTGCCGGGAAATGACACTGGGGTCGGCGCCTTCCAGGTACATCCGCGCCGTGTTGTAATCAGAGGTCAGCGGGAACTGGATGAAGCTGGCGCCGGAGAAAACCACCAGGCCAACCTCGTCGCCGTTCAGCTTGTCCATCAAATCAGAGATTTCCAGCTTGGCGCGGTCAAGGCGGGTGGGTTTGATGTCTTCGGCCAACATGGATTGGGAAACATCCAGCGCCACCATCACTTGCAAGCCTTCCTGGTCAACCGTCTGCACCTCAGACCCCCACTGTGGGCGAGCCATCGCCACAATCAGCAGCGCCAGCGCCGCCAGCCAGAGCAGAGAGCGCCAGCGGCGGCCTTGCCAGTTAATGCCGGTGCTCAATCTGTCGATGAGCTTGCGGTCGCCCAAGCGGCTCAGGTCTGCTTTGCGTTTGTTATTGGCCCACATCAGAAAAACTGCGAAAAGCGGAACCAGAATCAGTGCGTATAAGAAAGTTGGATTTGCGAATGTCATAATTAAATCCTTGTCGTCATGCGTAGTACGTAGTGTGTAGTGCGTAGTGTTTCAATTCTACGTACTACGCACTACGCAATATTTTTATGGAATCGTCCTAAACGTTGTTTTGCGTAAAACCATTTCCAGAAGCAGTAAGAAGAAAGCGGGAACCAGGAGCCAGAGGGCTAATTCCTGATATTGGTTAAAGACTTGTACTTCCACTTCTGATTGTTCCAGTTGATTAATTTCGTCGTAAATTTGGCGCAAACTTTGCGTATCTTCGGCGCGGTAATATTTGCCGCCTGTCAGGTCTGCTACTTGCTGTAACGTGGCCTCGTCAATCTGGCTTTCCTGGTAGACGATTTGCTCGCCACCGAAGATAGACTCCACGGGAACGGGTACTTGCCCTGTTTTGGCCGCGCCGATGGTGTAGATTTTGATGCCGAGCGTTTTAGCGGCTTCAGCGGCGGTCAACGGGTCGATTTGCCCGGCGTTGTTCACACCGTCTGTCAACAAGATGATGACCTTGCTCTTGGCGTCGCTGCTGGAAAGCATGTTGGCCGCGTTGGCTAAGCCCATGCCGATGGCCGTGCCATCTTCCAGACCGAGGTCGGTTGCCAGTTCTACCTGATCCAGGGAACGGCGCAGCATGTTTTGGTCGAGTGTTAACGGGCTTTGGGCGAATGCTTCGCTGCTAAAAATCACCAGGCCAATCTTGTCATACGGCCGTTCTGTGATGAATTCGTCGATAACCGCTTTAGAGGCGGCCAGCCGGTTGTCGGGCTGAAAGTCCAGGGAAGCCATGCTGCCGCTGATGTCTACAGCCAGGGCAATTTCCACGCCTTCG
Organism: Anaerolineae bacterium; assembly: GCA_014879345.1. Taxonomy (GTDB): domain Bacteria; phylum Chloroflexota; class Anaerolineae; order Promineifilales; family Promineifilaceae. The sequence goes on from JACSSI010000155.1 coordinate 7,334, forward strand.
CCTTTGATGATTTCTTTGGCATGACCAAGCTGCGGCCGGGCCAGCGCCACCACCATCAAGCCGATGATGAGCAGTCGCAACAAAGTCAAAGCGGGACGATAGCGCATCCGCCAGGTGGGCCGGATGCCTTTTACCAGATTGGTGGCAGCGTAACGAACACTGGCGGGTTTGCCGTTTCGTTCCATCTGCCAGCGCAAAATGCCAATCAGTGGCACGAGCGCCAGCAGGGCTAAAAGCCAGGGGGCGGCGAATCGGAAAGTTGTTGTCATGATGAAGTCTCCGTAGTGCGTAGTGCGTAGTTCGTAGTCTGTGATCCGTTGCCAGATTTTTTGTTTTTCTTGTCTTCGACAACCGGTTCTGGTTTTGTCGCTTCAATAAACTGTCTTGATTCCGCGACGAGAGCATAAGCGCTGTCGATGTCGGGGGTGAACTTGGCGAATTTCACCAGGTCGCTTTCAGACAGGATGGTGGTGAATTGTTTTGCTTGTTCGGTTGTTAAAGATGATTTGCTCAACTCTTTTTGAATTTCGGCTGTGGTACGGTCTGTGGCCTGGATACCTTGTGTTTGTTCCACGTAGGCTCGCAGGGCATCAGTGACGAGTGTGTAATGTTCTTTGAAACGGCCGTTTTCCGGCAGTTGCTCTTTCTCCACCGCCGCCAGCGTATCCAGTGCCACCTCATGCGGCAGACGATTGTCGAATGCTTCTTTGATACGACGCGCAATAAACCAAACGGCCGTGGCAATAAGAGCACCCAAAGCGGCAATAAAGACCGGCCAGAGGTACGGGTTCGGCAGCGCGGCTTGCGGTTTAATGTCGCGCAGTTCCGTGTCTCCTTCCACCAGCACCGAGTTCACCGTAAAGGGAACGGATGGGGCGGTGGCTTCAACGATTTGGCCGTTGTTGTCGGCGATAGTAACGTTCAAAGGTGGCGTCTCGAAGGCGCCGGGAGCAAACAGCCGCACGTCGATGGTCTGGGTGCTGGTGGCCGTGCCGTCGCCATTGTCTACCGTGTCTACGGCTGATTGGGAGCGCACAATAAAGTCGCCCCAATTGGGTTCCAGCGCGGGCATCAACACCTGTGTGTCTGCGGGGTGGGTAACGGTGACGGTTAGTTCAATCGGGTCGCCAACCGTCACGCTGTCTGTGCTGGGCGTAATCACCACGTTGGCCGGTGTCTGCGCCGCCGCGATGCTCGCCGCAAACAGGGCGATAATGATGACGATGATGGGTATAACTTTCTTCATATAATGCCTCCGATAGCTTCTATCTCTATCTTTATCTCTACACTCTATCTTTTTCTCTTTTAACAAAAGCCGGAGGCAGAAAAAGTTTGGCTTCTTATTTCTGCCTCCTGGCTTAGGAAGGAGGAAAACGATTCGTATTTAGAATACCAGCCAGTTCTCTTTTAAGCTTTAAAGGTTGTATATGGTTACCTTAAGAGAACCTTATGAATGGTGAATTGTGAATTGTGAATTGTGAATGGTGAATGGTGAATGGTGAATGGTGAATGGTGAAGTTTTCGCTGAGAGCTTAATCTCTTGCCGAAGGATTTTCTTTGCGTTCTCCGCGCGCTCTGCGGTTATATTTGCCTAAGCCACGATGAATGAAAACCCGGGAACGCGGTCTGCCAGACCGCGAAAGGCGGACAAGCTGTCCGCGCTCCCATTTTCCGAGGAGTTCCCCATGAGCGAGGCGCACCACGATAAATGAAAATTTGGCATCGAATTAACGCTAATTTAC
>JACSSI010000156.1 GCA_014879345.1 Anaerolineae bacterium
GCGTGACCTCTGCTATAATGTGGAATAGAAACGGCCGTTTTCAGAGCTTTGAAAACTGTAATCAAAAAAGCGTCAAAAAGATAGCGGTCGGTGTGGGCCAAAGCAGGATAATTAGGAGGCTGTATGCGTAAAAATTTAGTTATTTCTCTTATTTTATTGAGTATATTGTTGGCGGCCTGTGGTGGTGCAAGTCAACCAGTTTCTGAATCGGTAGATATGAATGGTGTGGATGGGAGCATGGAATCCGCCCTCGAAGTAGATGCGCCTAGTTTTGAACCAACGCCGACACCGCCGCTCCCCCCTACATTCACACCTTCCGCCATGGCTCATCAAGGTCACCTTTACCTCTTACCCGTATCAGGTGCGGATGGCTCTATTCAGTATGCTTATAAAGTTCGGCCAGGAGACAATCTGTCCTCAATTAGTGCCATGTACGGTGTTTCTGTACAAGATGTCATGATAATCAATGACATTGCTGATGTAAATCATATTGAAGTTGGCGAATTACTCATTATTCCCATTGAGGGTTAGCATCAATCCCAATACAAAAAACAAACCTGCCTGGTAAGAATTCACGAATCGGGTACTCGTCTTCGTGGGCATGACAATCGAGAGTGGCCTGTATAGTCACAACAAAAAAAGCCCGTCATGTACATGACGGGCTTTTTGTTTCTGCTAGAAAAATTGTGGCTAGACAGTCGGTAGGGCGACTTCTAATGATGCTTCAGGCACTTCTTTATGATAGAGGATAATTTCTGCCTCTGCCCCTTCACCCTCCACATCCACAACCACAATGTCACCTGAGCTGAACTGTCCAGATAAGACAGCATCAGACAATTTATCTTCTACTTTAGTCTGAATCAATCGGCGTAACGGCCGTGCTCCAAATTCAGGATCATAACCGTGTTGTCCAAGCCAATTTCGTGCATTATCCGTTGCTTCAATCGTCAATTCATGATCCAACAGGCGATCATTCACTTCCAATAAAATGAAATCAACAATCTTGCGAATATCAGGTTGTGAAAGCTGCCGGAAAACGATAATGCTGTCTACACGATTGATAAATTCTGGCCGGAATTGGCGTTTTAACTCATCCATCAACGTTTTCCGCATATTGGCATGTTGTGCTTTTTGTTCTACCGTTTCATCCTGTTGGAAAGCAAAACCCAAATTTGGGCCACGTTTAATCGTATCAGCACCGACATTGGAGGTCATGATAATCATCGCATTACGGAAATTAACTTTTTGTCCTTTGGCGTCAGAGAGATGCCCCTCTTCCATAATTTGCAATAACAGATTAAACGTTTCAGGATGTGCCTTTTCAATCTCATCAAACACAACAATAGAATAGGGACGACGACGCACAGCTTCAGTCAGTTGACCAGCATCCTCATAACCCACATATCCGGGCGGGGAACCAACGAGACGAGCAACATTATGCCGTTCCATAAACTCAGACATATCTAATTGCACCAAAGCTTCTTCACTACCAAACAAAAAGTTGGCTAAAGCTTTGGTTAGTTCTGTTTTACCAACACCCGTTGGCCCCAGGAAAATGAAGGAACCAATGGGACGGCGTGGATCTTTCAACCCAGCGCGAGCACGGCGGACAGCCTTGGAGATAGCTTCAATTGCCTCTTCCTGCCCCACAATATGGTTACGCAATTCTTCTTCCATGCGCATCAGTCGAGAGGATTCTTCTTCTGTAAATTGATACACAGGAATACCAGTCCACATAGCCAGAACTTCAGCAATATCTTCTGCTGTAACATTTACGCCCTCGCCTTGAGCAGAATTGGCACGCATCTGATCCAGTCGTTGCTGAATTTCAGTTTCACGGAGGTTCCAGTTCTCGGCAACATCTGCCTGCCCTTTTTCCAGAGCATAATCACGTTCTTCACGCGCATTGCGTAATTCTTCATACGCATCTTCAATATCAGCAGGCTGAGGCATGCGGTACATGCGCACACGGGAAGCACTCTCATCAATTAAATCGATGGCCTTGTCAGGTAAGAAACGCTCAGTCACATATCTAGTGGACAGATTGACAGCAGCTTCAATTGCTTCTTCAGTAATGGTTAAATTGTGATGCGACTCGTAAGCCCCTTTGATGCCTTTGAGAATTTGAATTGTTTCTTCGGAAGATGGTTCATCAACCCGTACAGGCTGGAAACGACGTTCCAATGCAGCATCACTTTCAATGTATTTGCGATATTCTTCTAGTGTGGTGGCGCCAATACATTGCAATTCACCACGTGCCAGGGATGGTTTTAGAATATTAGCAGCATCAACTGAGCTACCAGCAGAGCCTGCACCAACAAGCATATGTACTTCATCGATGAACAAAATAGAATCGCTGGCTTTTAGTTCATCAATAACGCGCTTGAGCCGCTCTTCAAATTGACCTCGATACATTGTACCGGCGACTAAACTGCCTACATCAAGCTGCAAAACACGCTTGCCATGTAGAATTTCAGGTACGCGCCCTGCTACAACCCGCTGGGCTAAACCTTCGATGATGGCAGTTTTGCCCACACCTGGTTCACCAATAAGCGCCGGGTTATTCTTTGTACGGCGTGCCAATATTTGAATAACGCGCTCAATTTCAGTTTGACGCCCGATAACCGGATCAAGTTTACCTTCTTCTGCCAGGGCAGTCAGATCGGTAGCTAGTTGATCTACCATGGGCGTCTTGCTCTTTTCTTTTTTGGTTTGCTTTGTTGCGGCTGGCCCTTCTGCAGATGTAACGGGGCTTTCTTTTAACATCCGTTTGGTTTGACGTCGGATTTGTTCGGCGCTGATGCCAAACTTGCGCAGCACATCTATGGCTACGCCTTCATTTTGGCGAGCCATACCCAGCAGCAGATGTTCAGTGCTGATGTAATGCTGCCCCATACGTCGAGCTTCCTCAACAGCCAATTCAAGCAGCCGTTTTGTGCTAGGGGAAAGCTCGATTTTGGTGAACGGAGTGCGGGTGGTGGGGTTGCTTGACAAGCGTTCGACCATTGCTTGTACACGAACTACGTCCAAGCCTAGTTCACGCAAAACACGACCAGCTACACCACCTTCTTCACGCAGCAAGCCAATAAGAACATGTTCGCTGCCAATGTAGCTGTGGTTGAGGCGTTCAGCTTCTTCTTGTGCCAAACTTAAGACGCGGCGTGCGCGTTGGGTAAATCGTTCCCAATTTTTAGAATTCACAGGTTTTCACCTCGGATTTACTGAACGCGGCTGCAAGGTTAGTCTAAGCGGCATTAAACATTTCCAAGTCAGATTCCATATATTTGTCGGAAGCGACTTGTTTTATGCTTAGTCCAAGCTGACGCTGTTCAGGATCTATACGAATGATACGGACGGTCACATCTTGTGACGATTTTACAACTTCACGTGGATGGGTAATATGATCTTCTGAAAGTTCTGATATGTGGATGAGTCCTTCCAGTTCATAATCATCCTGGATTCGGGCAAATGCACCAAAGTTCGTTAATTTGGTAATTTTGGCTGCCATAAGTTGGCCGACTTGATAGTTTTCTGAGACTAGTGACCATGGGTCTGCTTCTAATCTTTTGATACTCAAAGCAAGCCGCTGCCGTTCTTCATCTACTTTTAACACATAAACAGAAACATTGTCACCTACTTTGAGTTTTTCTGACGGATTATTAATGCGTTTCCAGCTTAACTCAGATAGATGGACAAGTCCTTCTACACCACCAATGTCGATGAAGGCGCCAAAATCTGCCAGGTTGACAACTTTACCTTCGTATACATCGCCTTCTTGGATGTTGATTAGTAATTTTTCTCGTCGGGTTTGGCGTAATTCTTGTTCTGCGGCTCTTTCAGATAGGATGAGACGATTTCGCTCTCTGTCTACTTCGATAACTTTGCTGCTGATTTCTTTGCCTACAGCATATTCTTTTTCAGCCTGACGCCCGTGAATCAGCTGTGAGTTTGGAATGAAGCCACGGATATGGCCTACTCCTACCAGGATGCCACCTCTGTTGTTGCCAACAATTTTGCCTTTGTGTACTTCTTTGCTAGCCATCAAATCTTCGGCATCTAGCCAATCTTGTTGAGCAGCGGCTTTGACGTATGAAAGAATTGTATTTCCGTTGGCGTCTTCTGGTTCGACGACGAAGACTGGAATTTCTGTACCAACTTCTAACTTTTCTTTTGTTTCTTGGTCTAGACTGTCTACTTCTCGATTGGAGATGATGCCTTCGGATTTTGATCCGATGTCGACGATGATCTCATTGTTTTGGTTAGAAACGATGTATCCTCGCCGGATTTCTCCAGCTTTGGGTAGCTTGAAATCTACTGATAATAAAAAATCCATGGGGTGCTCAGATGCACCACCCCCCGTTCCTGTTGAGTTACTTGCCAAAATGTGTGCCTCTCATTCTTACCGGACGTACCGGCATTTTTCTTTGATTATACTGGGTTTGATGTGATTGGCAATACTGTGACTCGAGTGTTAATTTAGCTCATATATGGTCTGTCTGATTGGTGTTGGGCTTAAAAAGGAAGGCGATGTGGCTGTTTCAGGAGTAGTGAGCCAAATAGGACAGCTATTATTGGAGTGGTTTTGTAAAATTAGGTGGTGGTTTTGTTTCAGGGGTTGTTTTATGGTTTATTGGGTGGCAACGGCCGTTTTCACCAGTTTTATCTCAAATAGTGTAGGCCATAGTTTGCCTGTTACAAATAAACGGCCGTTTTCTGCATCATAAGCAATGCCATTGAGTACGTCTACTGGTTGTGTCAGCAAATCGGGGGAAAGGATTCCGGTTAAGTCTATCCAGGCTGTAACCTGGCCGGTAGTGGGATTGATGCGGGCGATGCGGTTGGTTTGCCAGACGTTGGCGTATACGTCGCCGTTGATATATTCCAGTTCATTTAAGAGCATGACGGGGTTGCCGTTTTCGTCAAAAACGGGGATTTTATTTTTGATTTCCAGGGTATCTGGATCAAGAAAATAAAGATTATTGGTGCCATCACTCATGATGAGTTGTTCACCGTCGTGGGTAAGCCCCCAGCCTTCTGTGGGGTAGCTAAAAGTTCCTAGCAGTTCAAAGCTGTCCTGGTCATAGATGAAGCCAGTTTGGTTTTTCCACGTCAGTTGATAGATTTTGTCATTGAAGACAGTGATGCCTTCCCCGAAATATTGCTCTGGAATGGTCGAACTATTTTGTACAACCCCGGTTTCCAGATCAACTTCACGCAAGCTGGATTGGCCGTTACGGCCAGTGCCTTCGTATAGAACATCATCAACGTAAATGAGTCCCTGGGTGAAGGCGTTGGGATCATGCGGGTAGCTGTTGATGATTTCGTAGGTGTAGATAACAGGGGATGTGCTTGTGGCGGTTGTTTCTGTGGGGATGGGAACGGCCGTTGCTGTTGACGGTATTTGCGTAGGGAGTAAAGGCGTTGTGAGTTGTGCGGACTGTGGTTGGCAGGCGTTGACCAGAATCAAAAATAATAACGAGCTATAAATTGATAAACGCTTCATAAATAGAACTCTCATTTTGCTTGGATGATGCTTTGCGCTCGCGTCGTCAGCGTTTGTTTGACTGTGTCAATATCAGCCGGGACGGTTTTGCTCGCGAAATAATAGCAAACTCCTGCCGGGATGACGAGAAGCTGAAAGAATGCTAATCCGATAGAAAAATTCATGGGTGGTGAAAAATTGGTTGAGAGCATCGTGAACACAAACCCAGTCAAACCAATGCTGATGGCATTGCCAACAGCGCGGAAAATACGGGTGATGCCAATGGTAGTGCCGCGATGCTCGGGCAGGTTCACATCTGTGATCAGCGCTGCCCAATTTGGCGCTTCTGAAGAAAACAGTGCCATGGCTAAAAATGCCACGATAAACAAGGACAAAATCCAGCCATTCAACAGCAAATTCACCCCAAGCTGGGCGCTCATTTCCCAGAAGTTTCCCTGGTCAGGCAGCACAATCCCTTTGATGGGCATAAAAAAGAGCAAGATGAAGAAGGGGACTGCGCCTAGAAGGGCAATCATTGCCAGCCAGGTGCGGCCTTTGGGGTTGCGTTTTTGCCATTTATCACCCAGGTAGCCAGCCGGAATTGCCATTAGAATACCGACGCTGAAGAGGATGACAAAGACATTGCCAACGGCCGTTGATATTTCCAGATCAAATCCGAGCGCTTCAACCTGGGCGACTGCCCACCTGGGCACCCAGGTGGTGGAACCAAAGGCGAGTGTGAGCAGGGTTGTTTGTAAAATGAGCCAACGATTGGATTTGTTGCTGAATATTTTGTGGATGTCGGCGCGTTTAATGCGGTAGGCATAGCTTTGGCCTGCGGCAAACAGGGGGGCTAATTCGGGTTCATTCTTGCCGCGCTCCGGTTCTTGGGTGAACAGATAGAGTACGGCGCAGACCAATCCTGCCAACGCGATGATCCAGAATGAATAGCGCCAGTTGAAGGCGCCAATGGTGCTGGCCAGGATGGCACCAAGCGCCGCGCCAAGCGATTGGGAAATGCTCCATAAGCTCAAAGCGAAGCCACGCCGGTGTACGGGAATCATATCGCTGACAACGCTGAAGCCGACGGAGGCGATGCTGCCAATGCCAACGGCCGTTATCACCTGACCCAGCACAAATTGCCAAAACGACTCGGCAAAACCAGTCAAGGTCATCGCGCTTACCCACAGCAGCGTGCCTCCAAACAGGATGCGTTTCCGGTTGTTGTGATCTCCCTTGTAGCCCCAATAGGCCGCAGAAATGGCAGCGATGAGGACGTAAACGGCCGTTACCATGCCCAGTGCAGTCTCATTCGCATCAAACTCGCGGGAGATAAGCGCATACAACGGCGGCATGACACCAGCCGCAGCATTATCTAGCGAAGCCAGCACGATGAAGACGGCGAAGGTATAAATTTGAGAAAAACGCAAACTAGAAAATCCGTCTGAACGTGATGAATCCCAAAACAGCCAGCCCGATTATGGCAGACGCGCAGGGCAGCGCACTGACTGCACTTGGCGGTGCCAGCGGTTCGGCGGTTGGTTGTGGGGCTGCTGCCGCCGCATCTGCCAAAATTGTTTCAGCAGTGGGCAGCACGGAGGTAGCCGTAATGGTTGGCTCACCATCGCCGGCTGTTTCGGCGGGCAGCGGCGTTTCTGTGGCACTGGCCGTCTCTGTGGCGGTTGGCGTTGCAGAAGGGGTCATGGTTGGACACGCTGGATTAGGTGTTGGCTGCCAAAGTGGGCCAGGTGTGGCTGTGACGCCGTTGATGAGAGGGGCTCCCACAAGCGGGACGCCGTTGGTATTGCCCTGGACGGTGACGACTGCGTTGGCGACCCATGCAATCTGCTCGTTGGTATATTGGATGACCCACCATTCACTATCTATCGCCCGCCCGATGATGGGACGGGTTTCCAGATAAACGAGCTGACCCACAATGTCATAGTCTGCCCCAGGACCAGTGCGGACGAACGTGCTGTTTTGCGCTTGCACGGTGGGCGGAAAGCCGCAGGAAACGGCCGTTGGCATAAATCCACCCGCCTGTGTTGCTGCCAGGGTAACTTGGATGAGGGTAGGGGTTGGCGGAACGGCCGTTGCTTGTGGCGTTGCTGTTGCTTTGCTGCCGCCCCCGTCATTTGGCCGCGTGGCTGTGGGTGGTACAGGGTTTGGCGTGGATGTCCTTGTAATCACGGTGAAATTTGGCATACCTTGCACTTCGTGTGATTTTGCTTGTGGATAAAGCAAAAAAGTGGCAGCCAGGCCAACTATAAAAATGAAGGTAATAATTCGACGGGACATAATTCGCTCTCTTAAAGTTTACTGGTAGGTTACACTAATATTTTTATCAGCGTCAAGAATAATCTCGAATAAAACAGTTGTGCCTTCTATTTTGCTTGGTTTGGGGAAGGCATCAACAAGTGACGTGCCATCTGGCAAGGTAATGGAGACGGAAACCGGTTCAGGTTTTGCCCCCGCTTGTTTATACACGGTTAGCTGATACTGTGTTGTGCCGTCTTCACCTGATGTGGTGATTGAGGGCAGTGTATAGTTGTAATTTAAACTCACACGTTCACCATAAGGCACCAGCAGAAAATTATCCCAGGTGGTGAACCCAGCTTGCTCATTTAGCGTGCCTGTTTCTGAGTGAACTGGTTGGCCGCTGCGCATGAACTCGCCGGGAATGTCATGTTCTGAGCCGGAAATGAGTTGACTGCCGGCTGGCACGTAGATGCGCACATAATTCCAGTAGCAATTTTCTGCCAGGTTGAGGTAGGCACTTTCATTGAGGTAGTTTTCACTGCTAAATTGGACACATTCTGTGTTTGAACGTTGACCGTTGTGGCTGTAGGTGATATCGAGTTGAGCCTTGCCTGTGCCCGTCTCGTTCAAGGCTACCTGATAGGCAGTGGTCCGTTGGATGTGGAGGTTGACTTTGTTGAAGCCCATATTGGTATCGACGACGGCGAGGAAATCCTGGTTAACTGGTGGCACTAAACGGCCGTTCCACCCATTCTCATCTAAAACGGCCGTTGCTTCAGCATTGTGCAGGTAGAGTTGTAGATGTTTTGCGGCCAGTGCCGTCTTCATATTTTTTGCCATGATGACGGGATCAACGGAGGCAAAATCGTTTTGAATCTGGTCCAGGACGGCGGCGGCAAAAATGCCGATGAATGATTTTCTGTTGGCGTACCATGCGGCGTTGTCATCCGTTTCTCTGGCTCCCCAGGCGTTTTGCATCGTTTCGATGGCATTCTGGGTATTGATGGTGATATTGCTTTCGGCAATGGTGACGGGGCCTGTGGCTTCAACCAGCAGCCTGAGAAATTCTTGATCAATGGCAATCACCCCATCCAACGCGGGTTGATCTTGGCCGTAGCTGTAGAGAGCCAGCGCCTTTTCGGCTGAAGTGGGCAGGTCAGGCCAAAAATTGGCATCACGGAACATGAGCATATCAATACCCATGTAATCATAGAAAGGCTGTGGTGGGAAATCGTATGGTTTTTCTGCCCAATTATCAATCTGGTAAGCGTCAACCATATCTGGTTTTTGGATTTCCCCGTTTTCTACAACCAGGG
>JACSSI010000157.1 GCA_014879345.1 Anaerolineae bacterium
ATTTGTGGTGAATCCCATATTAACAAAGTTAAGCCTTTTCTTTTAATCGACTTTGGAAACGTCCTGGCAAATATTTCATATTAGTATGAAGACTAAGGATAGTCGTGGTATCATTATGTTCGCGGCTGAACCTTGGTCTTTTTTAATCCACATAGTTGCAACTGGAGGGTCTAATGATACGAGAATTGTTACAAGAAACTGAGAGTCGGATGCGGGGAGCAATCACTTCGCTTCAAGCTGATTTAGCTGCTTTTCGTACGGGTCGTGCCTCTCCTCATTTGTTAGACAGAATTATTGTTGAAATGTACGGTGTTGAAATGCCATTGAATCAGATGGCTGTTGTTTCTGTGCCGGAACCGCAGCAAATTGCTATTCGTCCTTATGATGCTAATTCGATTGCCGCCATCGAGAGAGCGCTTTTGAAATCAGATTTGGGCATTATGCCCAATAATGATGGCAAAATTATTCGTCTTAATATTCCACGGCTCACGGAAGAGCGACGGCGTGATTTGAGTAAATTGGTGGGTAAGCGTGTAGAAGAAGCGAAAGTAGCTGTGCGTAATGTGCGCCGTGATGCTTTAAATGATTTACGCGATTTTGAAAAAGAAAAATTAATTTCCGAAGATGATTTACACCAGGGACAGGATGATTTGCAAGAATTAACAGACAGATATACCAAGCAAATCGATGAAATTGGTGAAGTCAAAGAAGCGGAACTGATGGAAGTTTAGTATATGGTCAAAAGGCAGCAGCAGCCACTTAGCTTAAATGGCTACATCGTACCGAAGCATATTGCCATTATTATGGATGGTAACGGCCGTTGGGCGAAAAAACGTGGACTCCCTCGGCAAGCAGGTCATCGGCAGGGCGCTGAAAATTTGCGTCGTATTGTCAACGCTTGTGTTGAATTCGGCGTCCAGATTCTGACAATCTATGCGTTTTCAACTGAAAATTGGGCTCGACCAGAAAGTGAAATCAAAGGTCTGATGCGTATCTTTGCCCGTGTGTTGGATCAGGAAACTGATGACCTCAACGCGCAGGGTGTTTGTTTGCATCATTTGGGTGATCTATCTGGCATCGAACCCAAATTGCAAGATAAAGTGCGCCGTGCCATTGAGCAGACGAAAGATAATGATACGCTTATACTCAACATCGCATTTAACTATGGTGGACGCGCTGAAATCTTGCACGCCACAAAAATGATGTTGGCAGATGGCATCTCACCTGATGATTTGGACGAGGAGTTATTTAGCTCCTATCTGTTTACAGCCGGCCTACCAGACCCTGATATTGTGATTCGTACCAGTGGTGAATTACGCATCAGTAATTTTTTGATATGGCAAGCTGCCTATGCTGAATATTATCCCACCCCTGCGTTGTGGCCTGATTTTGGGCGTGAAGAGTTGTACAAAGCAATCGTTGCTTACAATCAGCGTGAACGCCGATTTGGGTTAGTCATCGAAGAATAATCGAGGATTTTTTTGCCATGTTGTGGAAACGTGCTGTCATTGCTCTTACTTTAGGTCCGTTGGCATTGTATTTAGTGTATTTGGGAGGGTGGTTTTTCTTCGTGCCGATAACGGCCGTTCTGCTAATAGCCACCTATGAATTCACCAACATGGTGCGCAAAATCGGTGTCAGCATCAACTTGTGGATACTGCTGCCTGCCGTATTCTTGTTATTACTCGGTGGTCAGTTCCCAGAATGGCAGCTATTCGGGCCAGTAACCATCCTGAGCTTATTGATCATGATGAGCTATGGACTTTGGTTATATGAAAAGAGCAAAAACGAAATGGCTACCCTCAGTTGGATGACCATGATGGGGGGGTTCTTGATTTTTGGTTGGATAGGTAGTCACTTTATGCTGTTGCGTGGCATCGAAATAAATGCCTGGCAGTGGACAATAATCGCCCTCACAAGTACCTGGTTCGCCGATTCTGGAGCCTACATGGTGGGGCGCTTCATGGCTGGTAAAATATTAGGCCGTCATCAACTATCACCCCGATTAAGTCCCAACAAAACAATAGAAGGTTATGTAGGCGGTATTGTATTGGGAACCCTGTTTACCATTGGGACAGCCTTGCTGCTCAACCTTGCCTGGCTGCCTGCTTTGGTCATCGGTTTATTAGCCTCAATCGTCAGTCCACTGGGCGATTTAGGTATGTCGATGATCAAGCGCGAGTCGAAAGTCAAAGACTCCGGACACATTTTTGGAGAACATGGTGGTGCCATAGACCGCATAGATTCTTTACTCTGGTCTGTGGCTATGGCTTATTACGTCCTGCTTTATCTTGCTTGATTATTACTGCATAACAGAAATAACTCGAACAACTTCCTGGGCGTTCACTTTAAAGAAGATAGAGGGACGGTGATATAAAATATAAATCCATTTACCTGCCCACAATCCATATCGTAAATCTTGATAGAAGCGTAAGCCAGACCTCAAAATAAAACCATTGGATGCTTATCCGTTAGACATCGATAATCCAACAGGGAATGCGTAGGGAAATGATTTCTAAATGGCACATAAAACAATTGACGCGGGTATGGCAGCATGTTATACTCCTGTAGCCGCTAAAGTGGTTTCCGTTTATCTTCCCAAATTTGTAGATTAATATAGCAAAAAGGCATCATTCTTACTCGGTTACTACACCAACCCCCCCGATATGGCAGATGAATAGCATCACAGTGACAGTCACGTTGCTGTTAAGGTGGATGAGCAATTTCATAAAACAAATTCAATTAAAAATATTGTAAAATAACAAGGTTTTCGCATAAATATGCACCAGGGGACAAATACCCTTTACGACTAACAACAAAAATCCCACCATTCTGGCGAATCATTTAAGAGATTACAACTTGACTAGATTTGTCAGCATGTTTTGTTTGTAGGTAATTAGCCTGCCGACATGTGAATTGGAGAAAACTCAGGATGGATATTGCAGAATTAGAAGCACTTAAAATTGGTGAATTGCGTGACATAGCACGTGAAAAAGAAGTCACAGGATTCAGCACCATGAAAAAACAAGATCTGGTGTATGAAATCTTGCGCAGCACTGCCGAAAAACAAGGGTACGACTTCCGAGGTGGTGTGCTTGAAGTTGTCGAAGACGACAAGCAAAATATGGGTTTTCTACGTTCGCGTAACTATTTGCCGGGACCGGATGATATTTACGTTTCCAGTTCACAGATTCGGCGTTTAGGGCTGCGGAACGGAGATCGGGTTATGGGTCAGGTTCGCGTGCCAAAAGACAATGAGAAGTATTATAGTCTGTTGCGCGTTGAAGCTGTCAATGGCATGGCTCCAGACAAAGCGAAGAAACGGCCTCGTTACGAACAATTAACCCCAATTTTCCCTGATGTAAAACTGAAATTAGAAACCAGCCCCACGATTTTATCGACTCGTTTGATTGACTTGGTGGCTCCTATTGGTCGGGGGCAGCGTGGTCTGATTGTGTCGCCGCCCAAATCTGGTAAAACGACAGTTCTTAAAGATATTGCTAACGGTATTACTGAAAATTATACAGACTTGCATCTAATGGTTGTGCTCATTGGTGAGCGTCCTGAAGAAGTGACGGATATGGAACGTTCTATTGATGGCGAGGTGTCTAGTTCGACATTTGATGAACCTGTACGCCAACACTGCCGGGTGGCAGAGATGGCTTTGGCGCGTGCCAAACGTTTGGTGGAAGGCGGTCAGGATGTGGTGGTGCTGTTGGACTCGATTACCCGTCTCGCACGTGCTTATAACCTGACGGTGCAGCCTAGTGGTCGTACGCTTTCTGGTGGTTTGGATCCGTCTGCGCTTTATCCGCCCAAACGCTTTTTTGGGGCGGCGCGTAATTTGGAAGAAGGTGGTAGTCTAACGATTATCGGTACTTGTTTAGTGGATACGGGCAGCCGTATGGATGATGTGATTTACGAAGAGTTTAAGGGTACGGGTAATATGGAACTCTTGTTAAGCCGACGACTGCAAGAACGCCGCATATTCCCGGCTTTTGATATTGAACGCTCTAGCACACGCCGCGAGGATTTGCTGCTCTCTGGTGATGAATTGGCGCGTGTGTACACGATGCGTCGGATGTTGGGCCATCTCATGGATACGCCTGGTTATGATATTAGCAGTGCGACTGCGGCCGTTTTCCAACGGATGCGTGGTACGAAGACAAATTACGAGTTCCTGGAATCGTTGACCAAGGATATGATGTAAAAACGTGATGCGTATAGCGTGAGATGTGTTACGCATTACGCTTCATGTCTCAGAACAACATTAGAGAAAGCGGGTTCTCAGTCGAGACCCGCTTTTGTGTTTCCAGGGCTTTGTGTTAGATTTCTTCTCGTTTTGGTGACACTATCTGTTGTCACCAGGGAAGAAGATTATGGAAGAAGATAGCAATCATTGGCACAAAGGCGGCGGGTATCTGGTTTTGTTGGTCGTCGCGATTTTTTTGTTTTTTGGCTGGCGTATTGGCTTAGCGGATAAGGGGGTGGTGGAGACAGATGGGGAGGAAACGGCCGTTTCTTCTCCCATATCATCCCAACAAAACCCAGATGGCGCCACCGCTTTCAGCAGCGACCAGGCGCCTCTTTATGATTTTTCTACCGGTGATTTGCCCGTTTTCAATGACACGGGCCTGGCGCCGCAGCCCAATCCCCATACCTATGAAGGCAAATTGCCGCACCATGAATTTGAAACCTACACCGTTGAACGAGGGGACACCCCTGGTACGATTGCGGAACAGTTTGGCATTGCGGTGGAAACATTGCTGGGTGGTAATGCCCGCCTAAGCCAGGAAACCACTTTATTGCAACCAGGTGATGTGCTTATCATCTTGCCCATTGATGCTGTTTTGCACGAAGTTCAGCCTGGAGATACGCTTGAAAGTGTTTCTGAGCAATATGATATTCCGGTAGAAGATATTATCGCGTATACAGACAATAATCTGGAATTTCCCTACAGACTTTACCCTGAAACAAATATCATGGTGCCTGGCGCCAAGCGTGAAGTGGTGATTTGGCAGCCTCCTACTGTCTCATCAAGTGGTGGCTCTGGTTTGGGTGGTGGTATTGCGCCCAAGATTGTGGGCACGGGAACATTCCAATTCCCGGTGAACAATCGAAACTTTACTCAGTTCTACTGGTATGGTCATCCGGCGATTGATATTGCGCTGGGTGAAGGTAATGCTGTTTTTGCGTCCGATACGGGAACGGTGACGTATGCTGGCTGGAACACTTGGGGTTACGGTAATCTGATCGTCATCAATCATGGCAACGGCTATGATACGATTTATGCACATTTAAGCGGGATTAACGTGGTGCCGGGGCAAATTGTCTACAAGGGTAATGTGATTGGTTACACGGGCAATACGGGTAACTCGTCTGGTCCCCATATTCACTTTGAGATTCGCATTGGCGGCAACCCGGATGATCCGTGTTGGTATCTGGGCTGCGGGTGATGAATGATGAATTGTGAACGGTTAATTGTGAATTGTGAATGATTGGAGAACGATTGGTTACAATTCACAATAACCGTTTTGTTACCCCATCTCTTTCATAAAAAACGTCCTGAAGGTTGTGTTTTCCCCTGTAGTTTCTTTACCTCCTCCTCTAAACTGTTAGCAGTACCCCAATTTTGATATTTCCTGTTATAAAATTCATGTAACTGACGACATCGTTATATAAGCATCGGCACACCTAAACAGTGTTGCCGCTAGAACCCGGGAGATAAATGCATGTACTTATCCGTTGAAAGAACGCTGCCCTGGCTGGTAACGGCCGTTCTCACCGATTTGCCCGCGATTGATGAGACGGATGCGGAACTGGTGCGGTTGGCACAACAAGATTTGCGCAAATTTACAGACCTGTACGAACGTTACGTACAGCGTGTTTATCGCTACCTGCTGGTGCGGGTAGGCAATGTAGCAGACGCTGAAGATTTAACCTCACAAACCTTTATGGCGGCACTGGAAAACTTGCATCGTTACAAAGGGGAACGGCCGTTTCTGGCCTGGCTGTTCGGTATTGCCAAAAACAAACGGGCAGATTTCTATCGGCAACAAAAACCGGATGTGGAGCTGGAAACGGCCGTTTCCCTGGTTGATACTGATGACGTGCCAGCCGACGAGCAAGTGGCGCGGCGGCTGCAAATCGAAACAGTCAGCCGTAAACTGCAAGCCATCGCCCCCGACCGGGCTGAAGCGCTCTCCCTACGCCTGTTTGGCAATATGGAGATTCCAGAAATTGCTCAGTTTATGGGCAAACAGGAACCGGCAGTGCGTATGCTCATCCATCGTGGCCTGCGTGATTTACAAGCACAACTCAACCTGGAAGAAGAGGAGCTGTCATGAACGAACAGGAACAAAACCTGGCAGATGAATTGGAACAATTGATCAAAGCCGCCCAGGCCAATCAGGCCAGCAGCCCGCAGCACTTAACACCGACAGAAGCAGACCTGGCGCAAAATCTGGTCACACTTTCTCAGACCAGCAACCCGTCACCTGCTTTTGTGACAGAACTGCGGGGGCGGCTCAAAAAGCGGGCAACTGAATTGCAAACAAAAAAAATACCGCCAGAAAACGCAACAATCTGGCGGCGTTTACAGAATATGTTTACAGGAGATTCAAACATGAAACGCAGTTATGCTCTGGGCGCGGTATTGGCGCTCGTTATTTTTGCCGGACTTTTCATCCTGGGGCGTGGTTTTTTGGACAATACCAGCTCCCAGGTAGCAGCCGTCACACCAGACCCTGTGGCAACTTTGCCCAGCGACATTGAAGAAACAGAAACGGCCGTTTCTCCCACCGAAGCACCGTCTCAACCCTCCGAACTAGCCCAACTACCACGTCTGGAAAGCCAGGCGCTTGCTGGTGGCATGGGCGGCGGCGGCACAGAAGGCAGCACAGAATTAGACAAAATGAGCATGATGATGGCCGATCCGTTCTCTGGCACAAACTTTATCATGAACGCCACACTGCCCATCGATCCGGTTAGCGGCCTCGTGCAGCAGCGCCTGACCGAGGCGACCATCGCCGCCGCCGCTGCCCGCCAACTGGCAGACCAATATGGCTTTTCTGGCCCCATTTATGTGGAAACATACCCGTCAGATGTGCCGACTGAGGGGCCAGGTGCGCCGCCTACCACCTACATCACCTTTGATGGTCCGCGCACGCTGCGCTTCGATCCCTGGTCGATCAATTACACTGATGATGCGGCCGCCGCTAAAATTGATTTTGAGAACGCGCAACCCTTGCCCAACGCAGCGGCGCTGGCTGAAGCCTTTTTGCAGGCGCGCGGTCAGTTGAACTTCCCCTACGAAGTGGAAGTGCAGCCGTGGGGTGATGTTTTCTTCTACCGAACTGTGAACGGAACGGCCGTTCTCGAACCCGAAATCACCGTAACCCTCAATCCAGATGGTGAAGTGGCATTTGCCTTTGACAACGTGAGCACTGATTGGACTGATTCTGGCAGCTATCCGTTGATTAGCGCCGACCAGGCATGGCAGCAAGTGTTGGCTGGCGTCACCCAAAATAACATTATGTACCAGACCATCGTCAACGAGCAGTCACAGCCGGAACCCATCGTAGAGCCAGACTTTATGGCTGATTATCAATATTGGTCTCGCGTGTTGACGCCCAATACGGAAACTCATTTTTATGATTGGCCGCAGGTTTATCGCCCTGTTGACGGCGGTGCGCCGATAATCAAGGTGCGCAACATTACCATCAACGCGCCGGAAGACATCTTGAACGCCATCGCCGACAGCCGTGACAGCCAACTGCACCTCTGGGGCGTTCTCAGCGCCGATGGCACTCAATTGCAACTGACCGATTGGCAAGCCTTGTCTGAATACAATCCCATCTATCAGCAAGGCGTCATCACGCGGCAAGGCGATCAGGTTATCTTCCAGGGAAACGAAGGAGACACCTTCATCCTGCCCGATGCCCCCGCCGATTTAGCAGACGGCTTGGCAGTGAACGTGTTTGGCAATGGCGTGCGTGATACTGGTCTGGCCTATCCTGTACTCGACTGGGAGAATATTGACAAATATATCGAATACTCGGAAGACCCCATTCTGGCAGAACCTCCGCTTGACGGGCAGCCGACAGATCAATTTATCCCGTTCCATTATGGGCAGGTACAGATTGACATGGTTGAACTGGCTTACATCGTCACTTATTTGTGGCCTGAAGAGAGTATGGTTGGCGGGGATGCTGTGGTGAACAATGCTTCTCCCACCATTTTCTTGCAACCAGCCTGGGCTTTCAGAGGCACGGCCGACAATGGGGATACTATTCACCTGTTTGTGCAGGCTGTGGCACCTGAGTTTTTGCAACCCTAAACGAATAGTGTTCAGTGTACAGTTTACAGTGTTCAGTCAAGTTCCAACGTTTACTGAACACTGTTGACTGTACACTGTTCACTGATTTTTACTGGACAAATGTCGGTCTCGTAACTGACCGCAGCCGGCCTGAATGTCGATGCCGCGTCGCACGCGTACAGTACTGCTGACACCGTAACCAGTTAGCACTTCCTGGAATTTCTCGACACGGTACGGGTCAGAAGGAGCGCCGCCGTAGCCTTCGGTGGGGTTGAGCGGGATGAGGTTGACGTGGCACAGCATCCCCTGAATCAGTTTGCCCAGGGCTTGAGCCTGGTCGATGGTGTCGTTTTGGCCGTTGATGAGCGCCCACTCGAAGGTGATGCGCCGTCCGGTTTGCTCCACGACGTAGCGGCAGGCATCCAGCACCTCGGCGATGGGCCAGCGTTTGTTGACGGGGATGAGCTTGCTGCGTTCTTCGTCGGTGGCGGCGTGCAGGGAGACGGCAAGCGGGGTTTGGCGCTGTTCGTCGGCATAGCGGCGCATGGCAGGCACGAGACCGACTGTGGAGATGGTGATTTTGCGTGCGCCCAGGCCAAAGGCGTCGGGGGCGGTGAGGCGATCAACGGCCGTTAACGTATTGTCGTAATTATGCAGTGGTTCCCCCATACCCATCATCACAATATTGGTGACATGGTCGTCTTTCTCAGCGAGTTGGTGAGCAAAATAGAGGA
>JACSSI010000158.1 GCA_014879345.1 Anaerolineae bacterium
ATTATTGGATACTCTTTCCATACCACCATGACAACTAACACAATCCATGCCCGACTGCCACATCGTATCACGTAAACATTTGGTCTGCGGTCCCGGATGACAGTTATAACAACCTTCAATTGTATCTGGCACTTCCTCTTCATGTTTGTCGTGCATCGCGTTGGAGAGACTGGGAACACCGGGCTGTCCTGCCGCCCCTAATGCATTTGAACTGTGACATTCTGCACACAAAATGGGACGACGATCCATCAGCGGCGTTTTAAGCCCCGGGGGATACTTGTTCATATCTTCTTCATCATGCAGTTGCAAAATGTTCGTTTCTACTCGACCCGTGCTAATGTCTTCCACCCCGCCATCAAAGTGGCAGTTATCGCAGTGCATTTCGGTGGAAACTGGGGCAACGACCTGGCTTTGCGCCAGTTCTGCGCCACTCGTGGCTTCAATGACCTTCACCAACGCAAGCTGATATGGTTCAGGATTATTGATATCACTGTCGCTAAACTCGGTGAGGGGAATGCCTTCTGCCACAAAATGGTCTCCAGCCAAATCCATGTCACCAGCTAACCCTTTGCCAGCCAGCCCCACGTTAGCTGGCAAATCGACACCAAACAGGTCTTGATCATAATCCCAGAAATTTGATTTACCTACAGAATAGGTATTGTCTGGGAATTCATAGGTAATGGTGATACCTCTGGTGATAATTTCTGGCGGATCGCCTACTTTCACAACTTGTGCCCAAAGCGTATTGAAAGGTGGCAGCACAGCTAAATCTTGGAAATCCTGGTTATAACAGTGCATCCCTAAGTCGTTCCAACTCAAGACAATGTAAGCATCAGTTGGGGCTTGGGGTTCTTCAGGGGCAGCCTGTGTGGTAGTTTGCGGGGGGAGAATGAGGAGGTTGATAACGGCCGTTATCATCACCAATGTCAACAAACAAATCAATAACAGATGGATATGTTTTCTTCGCATAATGTCTCCCTGAGGCATCTCCTCTTATTCAAAAATCGCCATGTACTTGCAGGTCTGTTTAGAAGTCGAAAAAATGTGTAATAAAGTAATGCGTTTGTTTTTCATCATCTTTTTTTGTGCGGCAAGGCTTGTAAGAGGCAATTGGATATAGAACGGCCGTTTTCCGCACGCATAGTTTAGATCAAACCAATAAACCAAAACTCAACCTTTGATACTGGCGATGCAAGCTGCCCCCACTGCCACCTTGCAAACAAAAAAGGGACTGATCGTAAACCAGTCCCTTTTTGTTCTGACTAAAGTTCAATTTTTCTCAAAACATCAGGCTAATAAACAGGCAGAGAAGGATCAACTTCCTGCGCCCAACGATTAATTCCCCCATCTAAATTCCACAAATTCTTGAAACCAAGCTGCTGCATAATCATAATAACATTGGCACTGCGTATACCTGAACGACACTGCACCACGATTTCCTGATTCTGATCAAATTCATCTATATGACCCATGATCTCACTTTGGGGAATCAATTTTGCACCAAGCGGTTCCAGGTTAGAAATTTCCCACTCATGGGGTTGGCGCACATCTACAATTAACAGATCATCACCAGCATCCAGGCGTGCTTTAAGCTGCACTGGTGTCATTTGTCGTACTTCGTTCAAATCTACCTCCTCGGCTACATATTGGCTGCGATCGTGGGCAGGCACGCCACAGAATTGTTCATAATCAATCAGTTCTGTGATAGTCGGATTTTCACCGCACACGGGGCAGTTAGGATTTTTGCGTAATTTCACTTCGGTGAATTCCATATTCAAGGCATCGTATAAGACCAGTCGACCAATCATGGAGTCGCCAATGCCTAGAATGAGTTTGATGGCTTCAGTGGCTTGCATCGCGCCCACAGTGCCGGGCAAAATGCCGAGAACGCCACCTTCGGCGCAGCTTGGCACAAGTCCAGGTGGGGGTGGTTCGGGGAAGAGACAGCGGTAACAAGGGCCTTCTTGCGCATAAAAGACGGATAACTGTCCTTCAAAGCGGAAGATGCTGCCGTAAACGTTGGGCTTACCCAGCAAGACACAAGCGTCATTGGTGAGGTAACGGGTGGGAAAGTTATCCGTACCATCAATGATGACATCGTATGGCGCTAAGATTTCCAGAGCGTTGGCTGAGGTCAACGCCACTTCGTAGGTGTCTACCTGCACGAAAGGGTTGATGTCTAACATGCTTTCTTTGGCGCTTTCCAGTTTTAGCCTGCCGACATCTTTCGTGCCGTGAATGATTTGGCGCTGCAAGTTTGTGTAATCCACCACGTCATAATCAACGAGACCGATACGGCCGATGCCAGCCGCCGTTAAATACAAAGCGAGTGGGGAACCAAGTCCGCCAGCGCCAATGAGCAAAACACTGGCGGCTTTTAGTTTTTTCTGCCCTGTCATACCCACTTCGGGCATGATGAGATGGCGACTGTACCGTTTCACTTCTTCGTTGGACAGGGTGACATCGGCCAGCGCTTCAGGGGCGATTAGTGATTTTGTAAGTAACATATCAAATTAAGCTTCGTTCCAAAACGGTTCACTCAAGTATTTGAAGCCGTTATCGGGCAAGACGGTGACGATGACGGCTTCTTTCAAATTGTTTTCCTGGGCATAACGAACGGCCGTTGCTACCGCAGCCCCAGCCGATACACCCACAAACACCCCTTCAGTACGTGCCAATTCACGCGCCATTGCCTGGGCTGTTTCCGTGCTTACTATAACATTTTCATCCGCCAGCGTCTCGTCATAAATGCCGGGTCTGATCTCTGTATCCATATGTTTGATACCTTCTATCCTGTTTTGCGGAATGTCAGGTTGAATGGAGATGAAACGAATGGCGGGATTCAGTTCACGCAGGCGGCGAGTATTGCCCATAAAGGTGCCGCTGGTACCCATACCGGCGATAAAATGGGTGAGCGTGCCGCCAGTTTGCCGCCAGATTTCATTGGCGGTGGTTTTATAATGAGCCATCCAGTTGGCTGGATTGTTGTACTGGTCGGCATGAAAGTAAATGGGATCGGTGGCTTTGAGACGGTGTACTTCGCGGATAGCGCCATCTGCGCCCTGGGCGGGGTCAGTCAAAATCAGTTCTGCGCCATAGGCCCGTAAAATAGCCTTCCGCTCTGGCGAAACGCCTGCGGGTAAGGCAAGCTTGACGCGATAGCCACGTGCCGCCCCAATCATGGCGTAGGCGATACCGGTATTGCCAGAGGTTGCGTCCAGCAAAATTTTGTCATGCGTCAGTGAACCATCCCGTTCAGCCGTGCGAATGATATTAAGTGCTGGTCGATCTTTGACGGAGCCACCAGGATTGAACCATTCAGCTTTGGCAAACAGTTTTACCGTTTCCGGGAGGCCATGGGCGGCGGCGGTACGGGATAAATCTAGCAGTGGGGTGTTGCCAATGAGTTCTTCGAGTCGTCTGGCCTGTGTTTTAGGCTTCGAAGGGGTTGATTTTGTGCGATAAACAGGTTGATATAATGACGGTAACATAATTCAGTATTCCTAAAATAACGATTTTTGGGCGAAAACAAGTTTCACTAGACAAGAAAAAACGGCCGTTCGCTACGAAAAAGTAGCAAGCACGAAATATCGTGTTGCTTATGCGAGAGTAGCTTTCCGCCGTTCTTTAGTTCCTTTTTTGTTACTTTAGGATGAAACGTAGGTCGGTTAGCTCCCTCGCTTCATACACCTGCAATGTTGCCGTTTCATAATCACCCTGGTTGGTATTTATTATCAATTTTTTGAGAAAAATTAGCTTTCGACAGTATAGCAAACGCAAAATCAGTGTCAAGTTAGCAAAGTATTAAATTTTGCCGACCGTTTTTTGGGTAGGTTTGATAGGTGGGGGAAGTTGCAGGTTGCAAAGTGGCAAGTTGCAGGGTTGCAAGGTAACTAGGCCGAGCGCTACTTTGCCACTTTACAACTTTGCAACCCCGCCCCACGTGTTATACTTTCTGCCATGCACGCCATCTTAAATTCAGAGCAGGAAGAGTTGCTCAAACGCACCCGGGATGTTTTAGGCCACCTGCGCGATGTTTTGGCGGAAACGGCCGTTTCCCCAGAAAATCGCAGCGCCCTCATCGAATCCATCCGGCAGTTGGACGAACTGTTCATGCTCGTCATTGCAGGGGAGTTCAACGCGGGCAAGTCGGCCTTTGTCAACGCCCTGCTCGGGCAAAAGCTGCTGACCGAAGGGGTGACGCCCACCACCAGCCAAATTCATCTGCTCAAATACGGTGAAAAAACAGCGCAAACGCCTGTTGAAACGGGCGTCTGGGTGCAAACTGCTCCCGTCGATATTTTGCAGGAAATCGTCATCGTCGATACGCCGGGAACCAACGCCATCTTACGCGAACATGAGGCATTGACCGCCGAATTTATCCCGCGCAGCGACCTCGTCCTCTTCATCACCTCCGCCGACCGCCCTTTTACTGAAAGCGAACGCGCCTTCCTGTCGCAAATCCGCGACTGGGGCAAAAAGGTGGTACTCATCGTCAACAAGATTGATATTTTGGCAGACGCTGCCGAGCGTGATCAAGTCATCACCTTTGTCACCGATTCAGCGCGGAAACTGGTGGGTGAGGTGCAAGCGGTGTTTCCCACGTCAGCCAAACTGGCACAAGAAGCGAAGGCGGGACAGCCAGAAAAGTGGGCAGGCAGCGGCTTTGGCCCGTTGGAAACGTATATTCATGAAACATTGGATGATAACGGCCGTTTTCGCCTCAAACTCTCCAATCCCTTAGGCGTAGGCCAAAAGCTGGTCAAGAAACAATTAACACTCGTCGAAGCCGACCTGAATTCCCTCAAAGAAGACCGCGACCTGCTCGCCGACATCAACAGCCAGATGGTCTACTACAACGAAGATATGCAGCGCAACTTCAAAGCGCGGCTCGGCGAAATCAACAACATCTTGCTTGATCTGGAAATGCGCGGCAACGCCTTCTTCGACGACATCATGCGCTTTAGCCGCATCCCCGACCTGATGCGCACCAGCCGCGTGGAAGCCGCCTACGAAACAGAAGTCGTCGCCGACGCCCCGCAGCAAATCGACGACCGTATCAACGAACTCATCGACTGGCTGGTCGCCCAAGACCTGCGCCAATGGACGGCCGTTGCCGACCACATGTCCAAGCGCAAAGAAACCCACCAAGACCGCATCGTCGGCGAAGGCGGCCCCCGTGAAGGTACCCTGGCCTACGACCGCCAACGCCTCATCGACTCCATCGGCAAATCGACCCGCCTCGCCGTGGAAACCTACGACAACGAACAAGAAGCCGCCGATTTAGCGGAAGCCGCGCGAACGGCCGTTGTCAACACAGGTTTAGCTGGCGTGGGCGTAGGCATTGGCGTGGCGATTGCCGCCGCCGCCCATGTGGTTTGGATTGATGTGACGGGGATTTCGGCGGCCGTCTTGGCCGCTGCCCTCGGCTTGCTGGTCTTGCCCGCCCGCAAACGCAAAGGCAAACAGCAGCTTCAAGAAAAGTTGGAAGAACTGCGACACAACCTCGTCAACAGCCTCACTGAGCAGTTTGACCGTGAAATGCGCCGCAGCACGCAGCGCATTGAAGACACGGTAGCCCCCTTCGCCCGCTTCGTCCGCGCGGAGACGGATAAGCTGACGGTTCAGCACGACGCGCTGGTGGAAATTGAAGCGCACATCACCGGCCTGCAAGGGCAGCTCAACGTCAAGACAAGCTCTCAAAATCAATGATCCTCTAAATTTCAAAAATGAATAGTATTGGTATGTATGCGAGGTTTCAATGGATGACTTAGGTTGGGAAATTCTTAAAGCATTACCAGAGCCAGTAATTTTTGTTGATGCGGAACACGCTGTTCAATTTATAAATCCAGCAGCCGTTAAGCTATTTGAGATTCGAGATGTTGATGATGTCATTGGGACTGCTTTCAAGCTATTTCCCGGTGGAACCGGCTTAATGACACATGAAGAGCGGATTGAAGCTGTTAAGCGCAGCAATGAATTGGCTACCCAACCAGCACCAACTCCAAAACTAGGTGATGAACAAATCTGGATTGGTGGCTCAGAAAACAAGCTTTTTCACTTTCATGCAATTCCAGTTCATGATAAAGCTAAAGATAGTATTAGCAACGTTATTAGAATTGATGACATAACAAAAGAACGTCTAGCAAGCGAATATTTGCATGGTTTACTCTCAGACATGATTTTACCAACGGAAATGATTCGTGGATATTCAGAGGTATTGCTTTTGACAGAAAACGCCCAGAATCTAAATGATGAACAAAGGGACTGGATAGAAAAAATCAAGCACAATTGTGCAAAACTTTTGAGTTTACGAGAATCCGTATACGATAGAATTAGTACATAAAAACGGCCGTTTCCCACAAATCATTCACGTCGATGTTTCTTCGAGAAAATCCATGTAAGACTGTGTGCTATAATGAATCCAATTATGAGTTTCAAGGAGATGCTGAATGCAGATCACAATTCCTGAAAACATTTCATCCCGTTTGCGCCAATTAGCAGCACGGCGACGTCAGCCTGTGGAAACCATTATTGAAGACCGTCTGTTTACGGCATTGGATGATGAACTGGATAATTTACCCACAAACGAGCAAGCAGAACTCCGTGCCTTACACCATTTGTCGGATGATGCGTTGCGCGTCATAGCCGCTGAACAAATGTCGTCTGTCAATCAAGCCCAGATGGGACAGTTAATGACACAAAACAGTCAAGGCAAACTGACCCAAGAAGAACAGGAAACGCTAACTGCTTTGGTTGAGCGTGGTGATCAGCTTATGCTGCGGAAGGCAGAAGCAGCCGCTATTCTCGTGCAGCGTGGCGCAGCAAGTTCCTCAGAAGACCTCATGACACCCCATGCCTAATCCTTCTTGGCAAACAATCAAAGATTTTGTGCATAAACGTGCTAATGGCTGCTGCGAATATTGCCAGACTTGTGAAGTCAATATTGGTCAGACGCTGCATGTTGAGCATATAAATCCAACCGGTGACGATAATCCAGATAACCTGTGCCTGGCCTGCCCCAATTGCAATTTGGCAAAAGCGGCTGCGACAACTGCTTTGGATGCAGAAAACGGTGAAGAAGTATCGCTATTTAATCCACGCAACCAGCTATGGCATGAGCATTTTGAATGGCAGGATAATCATGCCCTTATTCAAGGATTAACACCGATTGGCAGAGCGACGGTTGACAGATTAAAGATGAACCGACCGCGCATTGTATTAGCACGAAAACGATGGGAGCAAGCTGGCTTGCATCCTGTCACCAAGGGAAAATAGCTACAATACGCTCTAAACATATCTCGAGCTTATCGAAAAGATCGTATATCAAGGTGGATGAAAATGAATGAACACGAGAAAATGAACTATGTCGAGTTTCCGGCTAGGGATGTTGAGGCGGCCAAAAAGTTTTTTACGGCCGTTTTCAATTGGTCGTTTGAAGATTATGGCCCTGACTACACGGCTTTTTCAAATGAAGGGCTTGATGGCGGGTTTTATCGATCTGATTTATGCGCCACCACGAAAACTGGCAGCGTCCTCATCGTTTTTTACAGCGCGGCGTTGGCAGAAACACAGACCAAAATCGAAGGTGCAGGCGGTTCCATCAGCAAGCCGATATTTTCTTTTCCTGGCGGTCGCCGCTTCCATTTTACGGATCCCAATGGCAATGAGTATGCAGTATGGTCAGAGTAAAAGTTGAAATAAAAACGGCCGTTCATCTCGTTCCACGCTCCAGCGTGGAATGCTAAACGGGACGCTCTGCGTCCGAAGCATGGGACGCAGAGCGTGGAACGAGTGACAAAAGAGCTGCGACACAATCTCGTCAACAGCCTCACCGAGCAGTTTGACCGTGAAATGCGCCGCAGCACCCAGCGCATTGAAGACACGGTAGCCCCCTTCGCCCCCTTCGTCCTCGCGGAAACGGATAAGCTGACGGTTCAGCATGACGCACTGGTGGAAATTGAGGCACATCACCGGGCTGCAAGGGCAACTCAACACAAAACCCCCACAGAAATGTAGAACCAACCAAACACCCACTCGTCATTACTCTGGCAAGCTCAGACCTGTGCTGAGCTTGCCGAAGTAATGACAGATGGAGATTTCAAATAACCCACAAGCGGAGGCTGAGCCTGTCGAAGTCGCAGCGGACGAATGATTACTGATACAGACCTGTCATTCCTGCTCAGGCAGGAATCCATTTGCCACCGTTTGTGGATTCCCGCCTACGCGGGAATGACGTGTAGCGCGTTTGAATTCCCAACAAGCGGAGACTGAGCCTGTCGAAGGCGCAGCGGGTGACGTTTTATGGTAGGGGCGACACGGCGCGGCGTGGTTTTAAGGCAAGCGAGACCCTGTTTTCTCGCGCCGTCTCGCCCGTGAGGTGGTGGGGCGACGACCCGGGCGGGCGAGACAGGCGGGACGAAATGGTTTCTTCATGGCAGATGTTTTACCCGCCTGTTTCGCCCCTACCACTCTCGTTGAGGAGGGCCAGGATGCGTTCCGCTTCGGTGAGGGCGGTGTGGTAGGCGAAGGGCGGGCCATCACAGTAGGCGTAGTCGCGGGCGGATTGGGCGTGGGCGCGTGCCGCGCTGCGGGCGGCGGCGGTATCACTGGCATCGAGGGCGAGGAGGGCGAGATGGTTGTGGATGTCGGCAAGGTCAAGGACGAAGCCGGAGCGCTGGGCGACGGTGAGCGCTTGCTGGGCATAGTCCAGCGACCGTTGTAGGGGCGGCTCTTGTGGCCGCCCGGATTCTGGTAGGGCGGGCGATGGGGCAGGCACAAGGCCAGCCCCTACCGCGCGAGCCAGACGCGCCTGAGCCAAGAGAATGGCCGGTTCATGATCAACCATGTTGATGGCGCGGCAGCGGCGCAGCGCTTCATCGAGGCGGGACTGGCTTTCTGGATAACTGCCTTGCACCAGCGCCGCCCAGCCCAGCAGCCAATGCGCCCGTACATAATCTCGCTCATGTGGGTATCTGGTGCGGGCAGTTTC
>JACSSI010000159.1 GCA_014879345.1 Anaerolineae bacterium
CTCACCAACAACCGTGAACTCGCCCTTGGTCTCGCCGCCCTTGCCCTCATCATCGCCGCTGTCTGGCTGTTTAGTGGTCGCACCGCTGACAGCCCAGAGCTTGCCAGTAACCCCAGCACCACTCCCGCTGCCGAAGCCATCGCTATCACCAACGACACCAGCAGTGATGAACCCGCCGCTGTACCAGACGAAACAAGCAGCACCAACGACAATACGACCCTTGCCGCCATCCCCACCAACAATGGTAACAGCATCTATATTCCCGTCGTCTCCTATCCCATTGAAGAGAATCCGCAAACGGCCGTTATCCAACACGTCACCGGCTCTGTTCAAGTCCAAATCGACGGCAGCACCTGGAAAACCATCACCACCAACAACGTCCTCAGCGCCGGACAGCGCATTCGCACCGGTGATCTCTCTCAGGCCACCCTCACCTTCTACGATGGCAGCCAGGCTCACCTCCGCGCCAACACCGAAATTTCCATCGACGAACTCAACGCGCTTCGCCCCGAAGATGGCTTCCGCACTGTCGTCCTCACGCAATGGCTCGGCGATAGTGACCATCAGGTCGCCCATCGCGGCGATAACGGCTCCCGCTATGAAGTGAAAACTGCTGAAGGCTCCGGCATCGCTCGTGGCACCCAATTCCACGTCACCGTCTTGCCAAACCAACTCGCCCGCTACATCGTCAACGAAGGCAAAGTAGACGTGAGCAGCTTCAACAAAACCGTCTCCGTCACTGCCGGACAGGTCACCACCCTGCTCATCGGCAGCCCGCCTGAAAGCCCCGCTTTCACCATTACCGGGCAAGGCCAGGTCAGCGCCATAGGCAGCGAATGGGCCATCGCCGGTCAAACCTTTGGCACCCATCCGCTTACCCTCATTGTCGGCAATCCGCAGGTGGGCGATCTCGTCCACGTTGAAGGGCATCTGCTCGAAGATGGCAGCCGCGTCGCCGACCGCATCATCCTGCTGCGCCGCGCCGTCACCAACCAATTCAGCCTCACAGGTGAAGTCTCGGCCATCGGCTCTGATTGGACAGTCTCCGGGCAAGCCATCGCCACCACCGCCCAAACCGTTATAGACGATGACATCCTCGTCGGTGATACCGTGCGCGTCGAAGGGCTCATTCTCGAAGATGGCACTCTGCAAGCCCAAACCATCCGCCGCCTGGAAGATGCCCCTGGCCTGCCCTTCCAATTTAGCGGCATCGTCCAGGTCATGAATGAAGGCAGTTGGGTTATTTCCGGGCAAACGGTTGTGTTGGATGGGGAAACGGCCGTTGATCCTGCCATCGCCCTCGGAAACACCGTTTCCGTCCGGGGCTGGATACGAGAAGACAGCACCTGGCTCGCTACAAACATCAGTCTGCTCGCAGACGATCTGCCTACCTTTGATTTCACCGGAACCATCACCAGCATAGACCCCTGGATCGTAGCAGGCATCAGTTTCACCACGGGCAATTGGACAACCATCTCCCCCGACCTCGTGGTGGGTGACGCCGTGCGCGTGCGCGGCACCATCCTCAGCGATGGCACCTGGGCTGCCGATTCCATCAGCCGCCTCAACGACACCCTGCCCAACATCGTTACCTTCGTCGGTCTGGTCAGCAGCATCGACCCCTGGATTGTCAACGGTCTGCCCCTCGTCGTCACCGGCAGCACCACCATCCTCGGCGACATCACGCCTGGCATGATGGCCGTTGTCACCGCTCAACTCCTGCCCGATGGCACCTGGACAGTGCTCACCATCCGTCCGCTCTATCCTGATTTCGGCCAGGGCTGCCTCACCTTTAGCTCTCCTGTCGTCATGGTGAACGGTGATATACTCCGCGTGAAGCATTGGAAACTGGATATTAAGCGAGACGGCCGCATCAAAATTCACGGAGACATCAAAGCAAACAGTATCATCACGCTGCCTATCTGCACTGGTTGGGATGGCACCATCATCATCATCGGCGATATCGTGGTAATTTACCAACCCATTATCGTCATCATCAACCCCGGGAACAACATCCCCGATGGCTGTCGCTTAACCAGCAAGGGCAGCATCAAATGTTCTAATAAAGGCTCTAAACACTCTTAATAGACAACATGGCCTGACAAGTTTATGACCATATTGGTAAACAGCGAAAACTTGTCAGGCCTTTAAACTTATGCAACTAATCCAAACACTTAATCCTGGCAAAATCGCGCG
The DNA here is from genome assembly GCA_014879345.1 of Anaerolineae bacterium. Taxonomy (GTDB): domain Bacteria; phylum Chloroflexota; class Anaerolineae; order Promineifilales; family Promineifilaceae. The sequence continues at coordinate 2,197 of JACSSI010000159.1, forward strand.
TGGGCTGGGTCTCATCGCCTTCTATTTCGCTGGTCAAAGTTTGGTCACTGAATATCTACTGGTAGCCAAATTGCCCGCTTCAAGCAGCGATATGCTTGTCTCCTTCCTCGACTTATTCTCTGTCAATGCCGAGCAAACGCTTCCAACCTGGTATGCCACTATTTTGCTGTTTGTTAGTGCGGTGCTGCTGGGGGTGATAACGGCCGTTAAACACCAAAATCACGATCCCCAAACCCACTACTGGGCTGGTCTCGCTCTCATCTTCCTCTACCTTTCTATCGACGAAGGGGCGGTCATCCACGAACTGTTCTCCACCCCCTTGGAGACTCTGTTCAACACCAGCGGCTATCTGGCCTTTGCCTGGCTCATCCTTTTCGTGCCTCTGCTGATCCTCTTCGCGCTTCTCTACCTGCGCTTCCTTTTTCACCTGCCGCCGCGCATTCGCAATCTCTTCATCCTGGCTGGGGCGTGTTATGTCGGCGGCGCAGTCATCGTTGAAGCCATCAGCGCCAACCGCTATTCGCTGGATGGCGGCGTTTCACTGCCTTATCTAACCATTGGCACTGTGGAAGAACTGCTAGAAATGTGGGGCGTGGTGCTGTTTATTTACGCGCTTTTGTCTTATATGGTGGTGGAGGGGATAACGGCCGTTTTCACCCCCATACCTGCCACTAACCAATCAACCAGTCCCAGACTAAAACACCTGTTCCTCGTTGTCATCGCCTTCCTGTTCATCGGCAATATCATACTCATCTCCTGGTCAGTATCACAACAGACCACGCCCGCCCTTGCCACCGACACGCCTTTCTACCAGCTTGTCAGCGACCGCTTTGAAGGGCAAGATGTGGTCATTTTGGGAATCAATGGGCTGATAACAGACGATAATCCTGTGGCTCCTGCCATTGCCAACGCCCTCCTCACCCTTTTCGATGATGTCCTCGTCATCACCCTGCCCAACAGCCAAATCAGCATCGCCTTTGCCAGCGCAAGCCTTCCCTTTGATGCAGACACCCTGGCGCAGTTTACCGAACAAAATGGTGAAACAAACTACACGATTCTCAACACGCCAACCCTACGTGCCATTGCCGCCATTACCAGCACCCCCTGACACAGCTATTCTTTCATAGCGACGAGGGCTGAGCCTGTCGAAGCCCGTCACACGCCAGCCTTCGACAAGCTCAGGCTTCATTGGGATTTTCAATCCATTTGGAGGTTGGGAAACTCAACCTCCCTCACCCCTTGGGAAAGGGCTGGGGAGAGCATTACCCCGCAAACACCGACCCCCTCATCTCCATCGGCAAATAAAATACAAACATCGCAACCCCCGCCAAAAGCAGCAACAGCGCCAGCCAGGGCAACTGCGCCGCAAAGCCATCTGGCTTGCTTTCGGCCCGTCTGGCACGCACGCCAATCGCGTAAAAACTGGCGGCAAACCCAACCAACACCACCACCAATTCAAACGGATCCAGCCACGCCAGCGGCAGCAGCGGCCCCATCGTCCAATCTGGCTGCCCAAACAGGCTGATGCGATGATCCAGCATAAATCCCTGGAACACCGGCACAATCGACCCAGCGCTAGACAGGAAATGGAATCCGGCAAAATGGGCGAACCAGATAGCAAAGGCCAGAGGCATCACCGCCGGGGTATACCGCGCCAACGACAGCCGCAGCGGCTCCTGCCGCTTTGCCAGTGTGCGGCTCAACCATGCCGTCAACGTGCCCAGTCCCACCGGCAGCAGCACAAAAATGACGCCAAAAATAATGAACAGAATCAACCCTTCATCCTCCGTGTTGAGGCAGATGCTGAGTTGATTTTCCAGAGCGTAAATAGGCGGCACCATGCCAAAGGCGTTGCCCACTGAAGCAAAGGCATAGATGAGCACCAGCAAGTTCAAGTCCCAGCGACGGGGCCACGCGCCCATGGTTGTCGCCTCGCGCAGGGGATTGCGCAGCGCCAGCGCCACATTGTCGTGGGGGCAAGCGCGGGCGCAGTCGAGGCAGAACACGCAGTCCATGTTGCTTGTGATTTGGGGCGCGAATAGCTCTGTGCCACAGCCCAGCACCTTCTCGCTTCCATTGACACACTCTTTGCCCACGCAGGTGTGACAGGTATCGGCACTGCGGATGGTGATTTGGGTGGGGGAAATGGTGGCGCTGGTGAAGTTGAAAGTGCCAAGCGGACACACGTATTTGCAAAACGGGGATTCTTTGAAAATGGCTTCTAGCACAAACGAAGCCACAAAATAAGCGAGGATAATCCAAACGGTTAGCAGTGGACTGGCCCACAAGTCGAGCCATTCGTAGAGCCAGAGGTAGAAGAACAAGACGCCGACTGCCAGCCACTTGTTACGCAAGGCTTTGGGCCACCGTCTGCCACTGCCACTCACCCTCTGCGCCAAGGTTCGCGGCAGGGTAAAGGGGCAGCTCATACAAAACAAGTTGCCAAACAGGAGCAGCGCCAGCATGACGAGACCCCGAAAGTGTACCCAGGTGATGACGGTAGAGAGATTGGTCGGGGCCAGTTGTCGTCCGGTAAAGCCATCGTAAAGCATAACGGCCGTTATCCCCAACATGAGCCCCTGCATCACCAATCGCCCCCAACGCCAGCGCAAAAAACGGCCGATCACCGGAAAACGGAGAACATCATAACGGGGAACAGGACGGCTCACAATTTGCTTCATACGCTGGATTGTAAGCCTACCAATTCCAGTTAGCAAGCCAAAATTGAAGAACCAAACAAACCCCAATAAAACCCAATTTCCCGCTTCTTCTCTCTGCGGCATCACTCAGCACAAGTCCGCGTGAAGATAAAAACGGCCGTTTCCACACTTCATCAAATCTTCACATCCCAAACACATCATCTTCACGCCCCGCTTGCATACTAGAAAGCAACATTGAACGGAGAGAGAAAATGACTGAAAACACAAGCAACTGGCGACAAAAAATTCTCTACAAACCGGAAACCGACGACCGCAGCCGCATGAGAGCCGTCGCCAACAACCTGATTTTGCACCTGCACCCTACTAAAGTACCCGCTCCCGCCCTGCGCTGGACATACACCTGGGGGCTGGGCGGTTTATCGGCCTTAACCGCCACCTTGCTCGTCATCACCGGCATCCTGCTCATGTTCCGCTACGACGCCAGCATTGAACGCGCCTACACCAGCATCCAATACATGGAAACGCAGGTACTCTTTGGCTCTTTTGTGCGCGGGCTGCATCACTGGTCGGCCAATTTGCTGGTGATCACGGCCTTTTTGCACATGATTCGCGTCTTTCTTACCGGTGGATTCAAACTGGGACGGGGCAACAACTGGCTGGTTGGCCTGTTTTTACTGGCGCTGGTGCTGGCCTTCAACTTCACCGGCTACTTGCTCCCCTGGGATCAATTGGCTTTTTGGGCGATCACAGTGGGCACGAGTTTGTTAAGTTATGTACCGGTGGTGGGAACGGCCGTTTCCAATTTCCTATTAGGCGGCCCCGAAGTGGGACAAGCGACCTTGCGCAATTTCTACGCCATCCACGTCGCCGTCCTGCCCGTGCTGCTGGCGCTTTTCATGTCCTACCATTTCTGGAAAGTACGCAAAGATGGCGGCATCTCCCAACCCATTCGTGACAAAAACGAGCGCGTCGAACGGCTCACCACCATCCCCCACCTCGTGCAAATCGAATTTGCCGCTGCCGCCGTCCTCATCACCGCCCTGACGCTGTGGGTCATCTTTGTGCCGGCGCCGCTGGAAGCCCTGGCCGACCCCAGCCATCCGCCCAATCCCGCCAAAGCCGCCTGGTACTTCATGGGACTGCAAGAACTGCTACTCCACATGCACCCGTTGGCCGCTATGGCGTTGCCCGGCATCATCGTCGCTGGCTTCATCCTCATTCCCTGGCTGGACAAGCAAGACGACAACATCGGCCTCTATTTTCGCTCCCGCAAAGGCAAGCAAATGGCGCTGGTCGGTGCGATTTGGGCGCTGGCGCTCATCCCGGTGCTTGTCATCGCCGATGAGCTGTGGCTCGACCTGCCCGCCATGTTCCCCACCTGGCCTACGCTTATCAGCACGGGACTCCTGCCCCTGCTCCTCACCCTGGCCGCCCTGATCGCCATCTACCTGATTTTCCGCGAATTCGGCCATGCCAATCCCAGCGAAGCCCTCGTCGGCCTGTTCATCTTCTTAATCGTCAGCTTCATCTTATTGACCATCGTCGGCATTTTCTTCCGAGGCGCGAATATGGCACTGGTTTGGCCGGTATGACAAAGATTAAAGATTAAAGATTGTAGGTCTCAAGTTTTCAGCCTTCAATCTTTAATCTTTGATCTTCAATCTTCAGATTCCCAAAATGGACAAACAATCATGACTACTAAAAACACCTCTCAACCCGTTACCCGCCGCGATTTCTTGAAACTGGGCATTGGCGCGTTAAGTGCGCTGGCCTTGCTGGAAGTGGGCGGCGCTTCCCTTATTTTCTTGCAGCCGCGCAGTCTGGAAGGCGAATTTGGCGGCATGGTCACGGCCGGTCTGGTGGACAGTTTTCCGATTGGCTCGGTGGTGGAATTCACAAACGGCCGTTTCTACCTCGTGCGCTCTCATGATGGCGGCTTTCTGGCCGTCTATCGGCGCTGCACCCACCTGGGTTGCACCGTCGAATGGGAAGCACAAGAAAACCGTTTCTTCTGCCCCTGCCACGCCTCCAGCTTCGATCTGGTCGGCAACGTCGAAAACACACCCGCCCCCCGCGCCCTCGACACCTTTCCCATCACCATCGACGCGGGACAAATCATCGTCGATACCGGTACCATCCAAACCCGCGACGCCTTTGCACCCGACCAACTCGTCTATGCCTGACAAAAATTCATCATTCATCATTCATCCTTCATCCTTTTAGGAAACGTCCTATGAACACCAACAAACTCATCAGCCTACTCGCCCTAACCATCCTCATCATCGTCATTCCCGCCTACGCCTGGATGGAACCGACCCGCCTGGAACAATCCCAGGCCGATCTGCGCCAGGAATTCGTCTCCGATGCGGCCGTGATTTACGTCGAAAACTGCGCCGTCTGTCACGGGGCAGCCGGCGAAGGCATTAGCGCCATGCCCAGCCTGGATAACGATGGCCTACACACCGCCGACTACGATACCCTCTTCAAAACCATCGCCCGCGGCCGTTACGACACCGCCATGGCGCCCTGGCACAGCGACGAAGGCGGCAGCCTCAACGATTACCAAATCGACGAACTCGTCACCCTCATCCGCTATGGCGATTGGACACAGGTGGGCGAACTGGCCGCCCAACGCGGTCTCATTCCGCCCACCCTGCCCGCAGCGGCAATAGAACCCGAACGTCTGGCCGAAATCGCCGCCCTGAACGCAGAATCCGGTTCACAATGGGCGGCTGGTATGCAGTTGTATGCCGCCAACTGCACCCTGTGCCACGGCATTCGCGGCGAAGGCAGCGACCTGGCCGTGCCGCTCAACACGCCCAACATTCAAGCCACAGATGTCGTCGAACTGCAACGCATCATTAACCAGGGCGTTCCCGGTACGCTGATGGCGGGTTGGGAAAACAGCTTGCAGCCAGCCGAAATTGAAGCGCTGGCTGAGTTCTTGCAAAATTGGCACCTAATCGAGGCGGAAGGCATTGAACTGACGCCGCCGCAGCCCATCCAAATTGATGTAGACAATCCAGAGGATATGTTGGCCTTGGGCGAACGGGTCTACAACAGCACCTGCATCGTTTGCCACGGCGAAGAAGGCAGCGGCGGTACTGGCCCCGTGCTAAACAGCCAACAAATCCTGACCAAGAACAGCGATGAGCAGTTGATGCAAACGATCATCAACGGCGGCCTGCGCCCCAACAGCAGTATGCCCGCGTTTGGCGACCGGTTGACGTCGGTGGAGATGGAAGCGGTTGTGAGTTTGCTGCGCTCGTGGGAGCCGACCGCGCCCTGGGTAGAAAATCCACGCGGCACGGCCCAAGGCGGCGGCCCCCCCTGGCTCCGCGCCACCCCCGACGCCAATAACCCCATCGCCCCAAACACGACTCAGGGGCAGGGACAAGGGCAAGGCAAAGGCGGCCCACCCTGGCGTAATTCAGGGGGATAGATAGTGAACAGTTGACGGTACACTGTTGTGACTATACAGGTAGCCGTAGCCTGAGCTTGAGGGTGGTGAGCTTAGTCGAACCATCGAAGGCGGAGGTGGGTGACTCGCACCGCTCTGGCTTCGACAAGCTCAGCCGCCGCTACTTCTAGATTTTGACAAACACCTGTACATTTACTAAAACCGTCAAATCTTCCACCCCCTCGAACTCACTCACCTCCTTGCAAACGAATCTTTTGCATTCCCCCTCTTTACCGCGTTATATTTCAAACTTACACACAAATACAAAATAATCGTTCATAATACAAAGGATTCGCCATGCAAAAGACTTCTGACATTGAACTAGATGAGTTGGACCTTTCCATTTTACGGGTGCTGCAAGAAAACGGCCGTTTATCCAACGTAGACCTCGCCAACAGCATCAACCTGTCCCCACCCGCCACCTACACCCGCCTCAAGCGGCTGGAAAAACAAGGCTACATCCGCGATTACGTGGCGCTGCTCGACTGGAAACAGATGGGCTACGACATGATCTGCTTCATCAACATCAGCCTGCAAATGCACCAGCCCGAAGAAGTCGAGAAATTCCGGCAGCGCATCAGCCGCCTGCCCGAAGTGCTGGAATGCCACCACGTCACCGGCGAATTTGATTACCTGCTCAAAGTCGCCATCAA
>JACSSI010000160.1 GCA_014879345.1 Anaerolineae bacterium
TTTTTTTACTCGTTGTGTTTCGTACGATATATATTCAATTGGACGTTGTTATTATTTCTTGGCTTGTTAGTGAAGAGGTTATTGGTTGGTATAGTGCTGCGGATAGTTTATTTAGCACCATGCTGTTTGTACCTGCGATTTTTTTGTCTGCTGCTTTTCCTGCACTTTCCCGTTTGCATGAGGAAAAGTCAGATAAAATTAACACTTTGATGCGTAAAAGTTTTGATATGCTTATGGTAATAAGTGTACCAATTGGATTGGGTTTGTTTGTATTGGGTGATGAGATTGTTGTCTTATTATTTGGTGATGGCTTTGCAAAAAGTGGTGCTGTGCTGTCTATCTTTGGGATTGTTCTGATCTTTACCTATTTGAATATGTTGGTTGGAAGATTTTTAATAGCAACAAATCGCCAAAGAAATTGGACGGTTGTGATGGCTTTGGCCGCTGCAATTACGGTTCCTTTGGATTTTGCATTAGTTCCGTGGACTCAGGCGTCTTTTGGGAATGGTGCGATTGGTGGAGCTTTAGCTTTTGTTGTTACAGAATTTGGACTGTTGGTCTTTGGTATTTATTTGTTGCCAAAGAGTTCGTTAGATCGGAGTAATGTTTGGGTTGGGGTTCGGGCGATTGTGGCTGGAGCTGTTATGGTTTTTGTTGTGTGGCAATTCCGCGATTTGTTTATTGCTATTCCCATTGTTTTGGGGATGGTCACTTATCTCGGACTAAGTTGGTTGTTTGGTATTGTGCCCAAGGAATATGTTGTTTGGCTCCAAGAAATGGTAAAAGACCTGCTTGTTAAGTTTCGCCAAGCACATGCACGTGTAGGCTAATTTCTTAAGGTTGTGTTTATATGAAGCTCTTGCGGAAAACAAAAAAGAAAGAAGAAAGTAGTGACATTGATGAAATGGTGTTGATGAAAACGGCTGATGACAATGAAGTTACCAGGTTTCCGGAAGATGTTGTGAATCAGTTACGGCATATGGTAACTCGCTTAAAATATACTGATGATTTGCCCAAACAAATCTCGTTAGTTTCGGCTATTCGTGGTGAGGGTGTTACGTATTTAACCTGGGCATTGGCTTCTATTATTGCAAATGATTTGCAAGCTTCTGTGTGTGCTGTGGAGCTGAATTGGTGGTTTCCTTCGAACTATTTTTCATCTGAAGATCATGATGGGATTGCGGCCGTTTTGGAAAAGAGAAAAGTTTTGGATGATGTTGTTTTAAAGACGCAGGACACGAATTTTGATTTTATCCTTGCGGGTGAGATGGCTGCTCATCAGCGGGCTATTTATGCTCGCAGTGATGATCTGAAGCGTGTAATTGGGCAGCTTCGTGAGCGCTATGATTATGTGCTTATTGATGTTCCCGCGATTCTTTCTACGAGTGATTCGATCCCATTAGCAAGTTTGAGCGAATCATGTTGTTTGGTTATCAGACAAGGTGTGACAGATATTGGCAGTGTGCAGATGGCGCTTGATGATGTGGCTCACTTAAATATGTTGGGTGTTATTATGAATCAGGTTAATTTGAAGACGCCATCTTTTATTTTGCGTATGATTCCTCAAAGTTAGGTTTGGTATGATTTTTTGGCATAGTGCATGAATTATTTTGTTCTTTTTTTGTTATTTTGCTTTTTGGTAGGGACGGTGATGTGGAAACGGCCGTTACGCCAACGTTATTTTGTTTTAGGTATATTGTGCCTTTTAATATGTATCGCTTTTTATTTCCTCGGAAAGCTGTAGGCTGAATTATGTCCGTAACTTCTGCAAATACCATAAGACCGCGGGTTGGTGATACGTTTGGCGCTATTTACAACAAATCTAGTGTAGATTCGTTGTTGTCTCGGACGCGCTGGATGTGGCGTTTGTGGTTCCTTGGTCTCTTGGGGTCTACTGTTTTCATTGCATTAATGATGCTGCTTAGTGGGCCAACCGTAAGTTTGGTTGCATGGATTGTTTTTTTGCTTGGCGCTGTCACCATCATTTTGCAACCTCGGTATGGTATTTATTTGGTTTTATTTTTGACGTTGGTTGGTGATGCGCGTATGATCCCCTGGTTTCCATTTGCCAAGAATTTTTCAAGTGGAGAATCTCTATTGTTTCTACATAACGCGGCAATCTTTTCCCCGTTAGAGGCATATTTGGTGCTAATTTTGATAAGTTGGCTCGGGCGAATGGCTATGCAGCGTAAAATCAAACTGTATCTTGGCCCTTTATTTTTGCCCACGCTTGTTTTTTCAAGTTTTATTGCATATGGACTCGTGTATGGAATTTTAAGAGGTGGGAACCTGAATGTGGCGTTATGGGAGTCACGAGCTATTTTTTATTTACCTTTGATGATGGTTTTAACTGCCAACTTGATTGTAAATAGAAAACAATTTAGTAATCTGATGTGGTTTGTGATTTTTGCGTTATTCATTGAGGCAATTGTTGGCTGCATTTATTATTTTTTTATTTTGAATCTTGATTTATCTATAGCAGACCAAATCGCTGCTCATTCAGCTGCCATTCAATTTAATACATTTTTTATTTATTTGGTATGTGTGTGGATTTTTCGTGCTTCCTGGATGAAGCGTCTGCTTTTGCCTTTGATGGTACCTTTTTTCTTGGTTACTTACATTATGATGCAGCGCAGAGCTGGTTTTATGTCCTTGGCTGTTGCTATTGTGTTAATTATTATTTTTCTTTATCAGGAAAATCGAAAAGTATTCTTTACAATTGTTCCTTTGATAGGGTTAGCCGCACTTGTTTATCTAGCTGTTTTTTGGAATAGTTATGGTGCCCTAGGCATGCCGGCACAAGCGGTTAAGTCAGTAATTGCACCTGCTCAAGCAAGCAACCAAGATCGATTATCAGATTTATATCGCATGGGTGAGAACTATAATGCTCTTTTTAATATGCGTCGTTCGCCATTATTGGGAAGTGGCTTTGGGCATAAGATAATTTCGATTGTAAAGTTGCCTGATATTAGCCACTTTGTGTTTTGGGAATATATTATTCATAACTCTATTGCCTGGATATGGATAAGAATTGGCGCATTTGGATTTTTTTCAATGCTTTTCTTTATTGGTGCGTCCATTATAGTGGGGATGCAGGCTTTGATGAGAGTTCAAGACCCTGATTTGAGGGCGGTTTTGTTTACTGCCATTGCTTATGTTGTGATGCATTTTACGTATGCATATGTGGATATGTCTTGGGATATTGAAAGTATGGTTTATTTAGGTGCGATGGTTGGGGTAATTGGCTGTATTGAACATGTGGTTGATAAGCCAGTCCCTTTAAAAGAAAAACGCTGGCCGTGGCAACCAATTCCAGAGCCGGTTCCTGGCCTTTTACCATTAGCTGAGAGTGAATAAGCGCAGTTCAGAATGAATTTTAAAAATCTTTGGCATAATGGACAGGCTGTGATGTATGCAAAATGGTATTTGCGTCATGCAACGTCTGTAGGACAAAAAGCACGTGTATGGGGGCGGCCGGCTGTTGTTAATTATGGTGATTTGGTGATTGGAGATCGGTTACGATTGGTGTCTACTACAGCAACGACAGAGTTGTTTGTTGGTGGAAACGGCCGTCTTCAGATTGACGAGTCGGTATTTATAAATTACGGCTGTACGATTGCTGCCGAGGAAAATGTCTATATCGGTTCCAATTGTAATATTGGTACATTTGTTATGGTAATGGACAATAGCTTTCATCGGTTGGAGCCAGAGCGACGCCTGGAAAAACCAGAATCGGCTCCCGTTTTTTTAGAGGAAAATGTGTGGTTGGGAGGACGTGTTATCGTTCTTCCAGGGGTACGCATTGGTGCTGGTAGTGTGGTTGGTGCTGGTAGTGTGGTTACAAAGGATATTCCGCCACGGTCATTAGCTGTGGGAGTGCCGGCAAAGGTAATTAGAGCGTTATGATTCGTGAGTTAAAATATTTGATGAGTATGTTTTTATAGGCAACGGCCGTTAACAATATGGATCCTCTTTTCTTATTCTCCCTCCCTAGATCCGGTTCAACCTTTTGTCAGCGAATTTTAGCAGCCCATTCTGACATTTCCACCGTAAACGAACCTCATTTTTTGTTACCTTTCTTGTTTTCAAATAAGGATTGGGCCGTCCGCAGTACATATAATCATCATTATGCCAGTTTCGCTGTCCAAGACTTTTGTAACACCTTGCCCAATGGAGAAGAAGATTATTTAAATGAAATAAAAGAATTAGCCCTTCGGCTTTATCATAAAAGTGCGCCTGAGCAAGGAGGAAGATACTTTTTAGATAAAACACCTAAATACCATTTTATAGTTGAAGATATAATAAAATTATTTCCTGAGGGTAAATTTATATTTCTCTGGCGTCATCCATTATCTGTTGTGGCCTCTATCATGCAAACTTGGAGAGCTGGTGGCTGGAACACCTTTCATTTTGATGTAGACCTTTATCAAGGTATCGATCAATTAATCAGAGCCTATATTGAAAACCAAAATGAAGTATGTGCAATTCGTTATGAAGATGTTGTACTAGAGCCAGAGAAAACCTGGAAATACGTTTTTGAATACCTGGATTTGCCATTCGAGCCAGAAATTCTAGATAACTTCTCTGAAATCAAACTGGAAGGCCGGGTAACAGATCCCAACTCAAAAAAAGAAGCCTATCAAAGCATCCAAGAGGCGCCTCTCCATAAGTGGAAACAAATCATGTCTAATCCCTTGAGAAAGAGTTGGAGCCGACGTTATCTTAAATGGTTAGGTGAAGAGCGATTAGCAATCATGGGCTATAAGCTTCAAGACCTGCTTGCTGAAGTGGATGCGCTTCCAACCAACAGCAATCATTTCATGACTGATTTATATCGGATGCCATTAGGCTCTGCATATCACCTGTTTGAATTACAATTAATGGGACGAAAATATAAAAAATGGCGATCCGGAGAACGTTTTTATTTGCATTATTAATCTGGATGTCTTTTAAAAATCATGTTAACACTTACTGTTATATTGCCAACGTACAATCGACTTAGTCAACTGAAATTAGTTTTAACTGGATTAGAAGAACAAACTTATCCACTCGATAAATTCGAAGTTATTGTAGTGTCAGACGGCTCAACCGATGGCACATACGAATACTTACAAAATCTGCAAACACCACTTCAATTAAGGCCAATTCAGCAACAAAATAGTGGCGCGGCGGCGGCTCGCAACACGGGTATCGCTCATGCTCAAAGCGAATTGATTCTATTTATTGATGATGATGTTGTTCCAGCACCAAATCTGATTGTTGAACATTTACTGATTCACAACAGTACTGACGAAAAAGTTGTTGTTATTGGACCAATGTTAAACCCGCCTGATTATCAAATGCAGCCTTGGGTTATTTGGGAACAAGAAATGTTATATAAGCAGTATGATGCGATGCGTGAAGGAGAATATCGGCCAACTGCTCGACAGTTTTATACGGGGAACTCATCTCTAGCATTGGAATATCTAGAAGCGTCTGGCGGGTTTGATGCCAGATTTAAGCGAGCCGAAGATGTTGAGTTAGCTTATCGGCTGCATGATCAAGGTGCTAAATTCGTGTTTGCCCATAAGGCTGTGGGTTACCATTATGCCGATCGCAGTTTTGAATCTTGGTTTGCAATTCCATACGCGTATGGCAGAAATGATATTATTTTTGCCCATGAAAAGGGTCAATCGTGGATAATACCATATGTTGCTAAAACTTTTTTGTGGCGGAATATTTTTATAATTCTGTTGATATGGTTGCTCTTAGATAGAGTTCGTCTTAGTAGACTGGTCATGAAATTTTTTCGTGCGACGGCAAAAATTGGACATCAACTACATATTCAAAAGCTATCAAAAATTGCTTATAGTTTTATGTTCAATTTTCAATATTATCAAGGCGTATCTGATGAGTTAGGTGGGCGCACCCTCTTTTTTGAAAATGTGAAAACGACACGCCGTGAAATAATAGCATGGAAAAAACAAGAAAAAGCTAACCAAGAAAAAGTACCAGCCTAAAAAAAACCAAGTTGCGCCTTTTAGAAAAGGTTGGAGTACGTGATAAACCATGTTTTTGAAAATGTTTAAACAAGATGTACAGCGTTGGATTGTTCCTGAAGAAATATCCGATCCAAAACTTGTTACATGGCCTAGAACTCTCAAACTGTTGTATCGTTTGATGTCTTTGCGTGCTATGTTGTGGTTTCGTTTTGGTTCATGGTGCAACAAGAAACGGATTCCTTTTTTCACCGGATTTGTACAGCGGGCCTTGTATCGATGGTATGGGCTTGAAATTTCTCCTGGGGCAGATATTGGTGGTGGTCTTTATATTGCGCATCCCATCGGATGTGTTATTTCTGTGGAGAGTATGGGGGAAAATTGCAGTATCATTGCTGCTGTGACAATTGGACGGCGTAATACACTTTGCTTTCCACGGATAGGTAACAATGTATTTATTGGGGCTGGGGCGCGTATCTTGGGTGATATAGATATTGGGGATGATGCGATAATTGGAGCCAATGCAGTGGTAATTAATGATGTTCCGGCCGGGGGAACGGCCGTTGGCATTCCTGCTAAAGTTATTCGCATATATGGGAAGAAGATAAATAAAAATGGGGAATTAATAGAGGAGCTTCCCTAGAATGATTCGTGTTTCATTTTTCATGGAACAACATGTAGGACACCGCACATTTTATAACACTTTACGGGAATATATTGGCAGAGATATCCGGATTAAAGCGAAATGGACGGAGATAACCTATACTGATCCACAATCTAATTGGGGAAAAATTCCATACCTTACAGATAATCTTAGAGGTACACTGATTGGTCGCCAGCAGGTACGTCGCAGCTTGTTAGCTCATGAAAGTGATATTGCCTTTTTTTCTACTCAGGTTCCTGCCGTATTAAGTGGTAGTGTTCTTGAATATTGCCCTTATGTGCTGTGCACTGATATAACGCCCATTCAATACGATACAATGGGTAATTATTATAACCACAGACCTGATAAAAATGGTGTGATCGGCGCATACAAGTACCGAGCCAATACCAAGGTATTCAATAAGGCGGCTCACATTGTGCCGTGGTCAAATTGGACAAAGCATTCTTTACTGAATGATTATGGTGTTGCGCCTTCAAAGATAACAGTCGTGCCTGTTGGTGTTGATGTGGAATTGTGGAAGCCTAAAGAAGTTCGTTCTGACAAACCCGTTCGGTTTTTATTTGTAGGGGGAGATTTTTATAGAAAGGGTGGCGATTTACTTCTAAAGGCATTTCGACAGTTGCCAGCAGAGTTAGCAGAATTGACCCTGGTGACACGAGAAAATATCCCTGAAGAAGAAAATATACGCACCTATCATAATTTACAGCCCAACTCTCCAGAATTGATTGCACTGTTTCAAGAGAGTGATGTTTTTGTTTTGCCTAGCAGGGCTGAAGCGTACGGTATTGTAACAATTGAAGCAGGCGCAACTGGTTTGCCAATCATTATGACTGATATTGGCAGCGCACGGGAATTAGTGGGAGAAAATCAGAATGGCTTTTTGATAGAAGTGGGCAACGTCCAGCAATTATATGACCGTATGTGTTGTATGATTGAAAACCCTGGACTACGTAGAAATATGGGGCAAAATGCTCGTCAGCGTGTTGAACAATATTTTAATGCGCAAAAAAATGTAGCGCAGATTGCCGATATTTTGTTGGAAGTTGCCACAAAACAACGAACTCGTTAAATTATCTACCACCTAACCTATGAGTTATGGGAGAAAAAGAGTTATGAACCGCTATTCTGTTGGTTTTTTATTATTTTTACTTTGGATAACAGTAGGTTGCACTACCGTTCCCCAACAAGAGGCAGCGCAAGACAATGTAGAACCAGCACCTACGATTAATACTGTCTTTAGTACCGCTGTTGATAAGAACTTGTTATCAGATGATCGTTCAACAGCAGAGGGTTTGTCTGCAACGCCGGAACAACAAGAAGTTGCGCCTACGCTTACACCCTTACCAACATTGACGCCTAAGCCCACGGTTGAAATGAAGATTGTAAAAATCTTTGGTGATACGCTTCATGAGGATTGGTCATTACAGAATAGTCGAGCAGTCGATTATGATTTAAACGAGAGTGCTTTTGTCTATGAGGGTTCAACTGCCATTTCCTATAAACCCAATCTTGAATATGCTGATTTAGCCTTTACTGTTAATGAAGATGCAAATGATGTTTATTTGCGTGATAAAGTGCTGGCTGTTCGTTTTTGGCTTTATTCTGTTGGTGAGTATGTAAACACTGATGCTTTATTGGTGAGTGTCGTGGGCAGCAATGATTTTCCGTATTGGGTAGCCGATGATAATTCAGTTGTTACCCAAGATTCTCGGCCTGTTTTTCCAGCAACACGGTTGTATTATCTAAATGTGGAGGAAGATATTCCGCCGGACACCTGGTTTCAAGTAGAGTTGTGGCTGAATGATCTCATTTATGATCCGCAATATGAATATGTGACAGGCATTTATATTAAAAATGATGAAAATTTCTTCCGAACGATTTATATTGATGATGTGGAACTTTTGGTTCAGCAGAATTAGTCTTGCGAAATCTTGAAATGAACAATTTGGTGAATAACGGAAAAGAGCTTAGTGAAAAATAGTCCAACTTCACGTATACTTCCATGATTCTTTTAAAGACGTGAAGTATTGAACCTATGACAACTAAGTTACCAATTGCAATTATTATTCCTCATGGTGGGTTAGCCATTCCACCTGAACTAGAGGGGCGTATAGCCCTTACCCCCGAACAGATTTTTAATGAAGCCGATGCCTATGTTGATGATATTTTTGATTATCAACATAGAGTGCTGCATTGGATGAATTTCCCCTATGCACGCGGCATCTTGGATGTAAATCG